>NZ_JAIUGQ010000020.1:0-112947 GCF_020164715.1 Mesorhizobium sp. ESP7-2 | reverse complement strand
GCTCCAGCATGAAGGTTGAATCAGAACCGCAGTGATTTGGGAATCCCACGACTCCCATAAATCTCATCCCGCTCTAGAATTGCTCTGGTTCGGTTTTGGATGGCGACCTGATCGGGTTCTGGAAGAGAAATTCCGTGCAAGCCTCACCGGCAGATATCCTGACGAGCTCGAAATCGAACCGTTTCTTCAGGAAATCGATCACGGCCTGGTCTTCGGCAAACTCCATAGGCCAGCCGCCCAGCCAGTCGCGGATATCGGTCATGTAGCTCATGCCGCGACCTTTTTTCTTTTGGTGGATCTGCTTCACAAGCGAGGGCAGTTGAAGTGGATTGCGACCGAGCCCGAAGCGCCAGATGTACCAATATTCCATCCACCGCCTTTGACGAGGGTTGGCGCGGTTGTATCGCCGTTTCACGTCAAGCCAGAATTCCGCCGAAGGTTTCACCACATTCGACGAATAGAGAGCAATGAAGAAGAGACCGCCGGGCGCAACCGTGCGCACCGCATTTTCGATAGCTTGCCACATGGCACCTGTGTGGTGGAGTACGCCCCAGGAATAGACGAGATTCCAGGTGCCTAGCTTCTCCAGATAGTCGGCGTCGAGCACGTCGCCGCGTTCGACGGTCCAGTTCGGCGGGTCACCGGCCAATTGGCGCAGCTTGCCGGTTGTGCTTACCGAAAGCGGGTCAAAATCGAAGGAATGTATCCTATCCGCTTTTGCGTCCAAGGCGGCAAGCGAGTGCAGTCCGCTGCCGCTGCCGATATCGAGAAAGTCGAACCCTTCGAGGCTCTGTTTGCCGAGGAAGGACAAGAGCTTCTCCGCCGCCATCCGACGGCGTTCAGCCGAGTAGTGCTTGTCGATGAACGACGCCCAATTGGCTCCGAACTCGTATCGGTTCGATGATGGATTTCCTGCAAACGTCATTCTGCGGCTCGGTGCCCGGCTTCGATGATTTCCATCATATGAGCGGTAACTTTCTGAATATCATAGCGCTGTTCGGCAATCGATCGACTGTTCCTGGCCATGCATTCGGCTTCATTCGGGTTGTCGATCAGGCGGATCATAGCCTCCGCCAATGGGGCCGTGACACCGACCGGCACCAGCAGGCCGTTCACGCCGGGGACGATCGGCGCGCGACAACCCGGCGCATCTGTCGTGATCACCGGGCGCCCCATTGCCATAGCCTCCAGGACAGATCGCGACGTACCCTCGCGATAGGACGGAAGCACGAAGATACGCGAATCGGCGATCACTCGACGGACGTCTTCGACAGCCCCGTGATAGTGGATGGTTCCGTCCGCGACGGCTGCCTCAACTTCCGATACTGGAAATCCCGCGGGATTTGGATCCGTATCGCCGACCAGGTCGAAACGAGCTTCAGGTCGAATTGCCTTAACCAGCCTCGCCGCACCTAGATATTCGCCGAGGCCTTTGTCGCGAAGCAGGCGTGCGATCATAAGAAATCGCGGTTTCTCCGGTAATGGCACAACTTTGAATCGATCGAGGTCTACCCCTGAACCGTTGGCGACATTGGCTGGTGTGCGTCCGAGCAGTCCCAGACGACGGAAGTCATCTCGGTCATCGTCGTTCTGGAAGGTGGCCGTGGTGGCAACACGCAGGCTCGCGGCATAGAGAAGCCGGGCCACCGCATTGACCATCCTCCACCGTAGAGATTTGTGACGGTCCGTGAACGCATAGCCGAGGCCCGTGACAAGCGCGTGCCGGCGCGGTACCCCCGCAATCAGCGCCGCGGGCATGCCATAGACGATCGGCTTGATCGCGCAGGTCAGCACGGCCCGGGGTTTGAGCTCTCGTAGCTTCCTGTGAAGACGAAAAGCCAACAGCGTATCGCCGAATGGCGCAATAGCGGCACGCTCCATGGGCAATGGGTGAAAACGGATGCCGTTCTCGGTCAGCCAACCAACGGTCATGGCATCGACTGGCGCCAGGGCATGTACTTCGTATCCGGCTGTGCGCAACGCGAGCAGAAGATGTCCCCGCGTGGTTGCAAGGGATTTTGGTTCGCTCACGACAACAACGATACGATCCATATGGCGATACGTGCGTTGATCAAGCACTATTTTGAGTGGAGACTTCCCGCTTCGCAACTACACATCGTTGAATTCGCGTGCAGCCTGCCATACAAGCTCACTCATAAGCGACCTTGGGAAATCCGCGGATGTCCGAACGCATCGCCGTTATCGGCCTGGGATATGTCGGCCTGCCGGTAGCCGTCGCGTTTGGGAAGGTTTTCCCGGGCACGATTGCTTTCGATATCAGCGAACGCCGGATCGAGGAACTGCGTCGCGGTGTCGATCGCACGGGAGAGGTCGACACGGCGGCGCTCAAGGACTCCTCGATCGCGCTTACGACCGACCGGGAGATGTTGAAAGGCGCGACTTTCTTCATCGTTGCCGTGCCAACACCTATCGACATCAACCGTGCTCCCGATCTTGCGCCTTTGAAACTGGCATCCGAGCTTGTCGGCGAAGCGGTGAGCAAAGGCGCGGTCGTCGTTTTCGAATCGACGGTCTATCCAGGCGTGACCGAGGATTTTTGCGGGCCGATCATCGAGCATACGTCCGGCCTGCGGCACCCTCATGATTTCGCGCTCGGCTATTCGCCTGAAAGGGCAAACCCGGGCGATCGGGAACACTCGCTGCGACGGATCATCAAAGTCGTCTCCGGTGAGAACGCCGAGACGCTGGAGCGCGTGGCCGGCGTCTATGGCAGCATCATCGATGCCGGCGTCTACCGCGCACCGTCGATCAAGGTGGCCGAAGCAGCGAAGGTTATCGAGAACACGCAGCGCGACCTCAACATCGCGCTGATGAATGAACTGGCCATGATCTTCGCGCGGCTTGATATCCGGACGCAGGATGTCCTTGATGCCGCATCGACAAAATGGAACTTCCTTCCTTTCAAGCCGGGCTTCGTCGGCGGCCACTGCATCGGCGTCGATCCGTATTACCTGACTGCCAAAGCCGAGGCCGAAGGCTATCACCCGCAGATTATCCTCGCCGGCCGCCGCATCAATGACGGCATGGGAGCCTTCGTTGCCCAACAGGTCGTCAAACAGCTGATCCGCTCGGACATACCTGTCAAAGGGGCTTCAGTCGGCATTCTCGGACTGACCTTCAAGGAGGACGTGCCGGATTTGCGCAACAGCCGCGTTTTCGGCATGGTCAAGGAACTGAGGCAGTTCGGAATTGTCCCTAAAGTCCACGATCCCCTCGCCGATGCCGAATCCGCTCGACGCGACCATGGCGAAACGATCCTGCCGCTCGATGAGATAACTGATTTGCAGGCGCTTGTTTTGGCGGTACCTCACAAGGTTTATCTCACAAGCGAGAGAGCGCGTCTTTTTCAAATGATCAGGCCAGGAGGAACGCTGTTCGACATCAAGTCTGCTATCAAACCGCATGAAATTTCTGACAATCTAAAGTATTGGAGTCTGTAAGGCTCGGCCTGAATTTAACACTGGGATATACCGTGACATTAAGCAGGTCGATTCCGATCGCCGACGCAGCCTGCAAGAGTCAGGCGCGGCTCGACCGGCTGAACGCATTGGTTTGGGGACTTCTATCGAGCATCGGCCAAGGCTTCGGTCTTTCGGAAAGGACATGGTGGGAAGCTTATGAACGCGCGTTATGATTTCGGCCGCAACTGGTCCGAGCTTGCCGCGCGCTTCGAGGACGAGCATCTGGATCGGGCTTGCGAGGATCTTCGCCGCCTGGTGGGAGATCTGGAGGGGAAGACATTTCTGGACATGGGTTGCGGATCGGGCCTGCATTCAGCGGCCGCTCTTCGGCTGGGGGCAGCGAAGGTTCACGCCGTTGACTATGACGCGGGCTGTGTCGAAACAACCAAGGCCGTGCTTTCTCGCTTCGCGCCGGAAGCCGAATGGAGTGTGAAGCGAGCCGATATCCTCGACAGGGCGTCGCTTCCAACCGGAACATTCGACGTCGTCTATTCGTGGGGCGTCCTGCATCACACGGGAGACATGTGGGCGGCGATCAGCAACGCAGCCGGCCTCGTTGGTCACGGAGGAAGGTTTGGCATTGCGATCTACCTGAAGACACCCCTTTGCGGACTGTGGACAGTCGAAAAAAGGCTCTACTCCTCCCATCGGTGGCTACGGCCCCCGGTCAAAGCGCTATTTGTCTCGGCCTACATGTTGGCAAGGACGCTGCGCCATCGGGACACGATCTCATTTGTAAAGAGCTATCGCGCGCGCCGAGGCATGGAGTTCCTGGCGGATGTCGACGACTGGCTAGGCGGCTATCCCTATCAATCCACCACAGTCGAAGAGTTGGAGACGTCCGTCGAAAAACTTGGGTTTCGCACGAAGCAACGCTTCAATGTGGCGCCTGGAGTTGGCCTCTTCGGCACCGGCTGTGGTGAATGGTGTTTCGAGCGAATGAATTCATAGCGGCCGGTTTCCTCCTCTGATTTCGCGATAGAGAGAAGATCCGAGCCAGGTCATTGTGGAGCAGAAACGCCGGATGTGCGGTATCGTCGGCATTGTGGGTGGAGCAGCCGCGACCAGCAGCGGCCCGTTCAGCGTGCGCTGTATGGCGGACATGATCCGGCATCGCGGACCGGACGGCGACGGCGTCTGGACTGACGCCGAGGCCGGCGTTGCGCTCAGTCAACGCCGACTGTCGATCATCGACCTGTCGTCGGCCGGCGCGCAGCCGATGCTTTCGCATAGCGGTCGCCATGTCATCGTCTTCAATGGGGAAATCTACAATCACGGCGAGATGCGGACGCATCTCGATCGGGAATTCGGCGCTCATGCCTGGCGCGGCCATTCCGACACCGAGACCTTTCTGGCCGCGATCGAAGAGCTTGGAATAAAAAGGGCTCTCGAATTGGCCGTCGGCATGTTTGCTTTTGGGTTGTGGGACCGGCGGGAGAGAACGCTCATTCTCGGACGCGATCGCCTCGGGGAAAAGCCTTTATATTATGGCCGGATCGGCAAGGCCTTCGCGTTTGCTTCGGAACTCAAGGCCTTTCGACCGCTGCCGGATTGGCGCCCGGACATCGACCGGAATGCGCTGGCTTTGCTGATGCGCCACAACTACATCCCCGCCCCTTACTGCATTTACCAAGGCATTCGGAAATTGAGACCCGGCCACCTCCTCGTCCTTTCCGACCCGATGCGTGAGCCACACGTCGAGAGCTATTGGAGCGCCAGGGAAGTCGCTGAACAAGGCCAGCGCGATCCTTTTCAAGGGAGCCCCGAAGAGGCGGTCGACGAGGTCGAGCGTCATCTTCGCCGCGCGCTCGAAGGGCAGATGATCGCGGACGTTCCGCTCGGCGCCTTCCTCTCGGGCGGCATCGATTCTTCCGCCATCGTAGCGGTCATGCAGTCGATCAGTTCGCGACCGGTGCGGACCTTCACGATCGGATTTGACGAAGCGGGCTACAACGAGGCCGGCCATGCCCAGCAAGTAGCGCGCCACCTCGGCACCGACCATACGGAACTTTATCTCAGCGAGCGGGACGCGCTAGAGGTTGTGCCCCAACTGCCCGGCATTTATTGCGAGCCTTTCTCCGACTCCTCGCAAATCCCGACATTCCTCGTCTCCAAACTGGCGCGTGGCAGCGTTACCGTGGCTTTGTCGGGCGATGGCGGCGACGAGCTGTTCTCCGGCTACACGCGCTACGCACTCGCCGATGCGTTATGGAACAAGCTTTCCCGCATCCCGACGGGGCTGCGCCGCGCGTCGGCCAGCTTGGCGACACTGGCCTCGCCCGATCTCTACAACAATGTCGCGGGCGGGATCATGCCGCTTCTGCCGCAGCGCCTGCGCCGCGAGCGCGTCGGCGACAAGATCCACAAGGCGGCGTCGGTTCTTTCGCTGCGAACCATGGACGATGTCTACCGTCGCCTCTGCTCGCACTGGGAAGCGACCGAGATCATCCCGGACGCAGCCGAGCCGCCTACCATGCTGACGGGATTGGAGGCGCTTCCAGCGTTGCCGGGCAACGTCGAGCGGATGATGTACATTGATATGATGAGCTATTTGCCGGACGACATCCTGGTAAAGGTTGATCGCGCGGCAATGGCAGTCAGCCTCGAGACCCGCGTGCCACTGCTTGACCATCGCCTGATAAGCTTTGCACTTTCGCTACCGCTTCCCATCCTGCGAGCCGGCAGCCAGACAAAGTGGCCGCTCAGGCAACTGCTTTACCGACATGTTCCGAAGGCGCTTGTCGAACGTCCGAAAATGGGCTTCGGCGTGCCCATCGACGCCTGGTTGCGCGGCGCGCTTCGCGAATGGGCGGAGGCGCTGCTCGACGAACGTCGATTGCGGGAAGACGGTTTCTTTCGGCCCGAGGCAATCCGGCGCGCGTGGTCGGAACACCTCTCCGGACACCGTAACAACCAGTATCTGCTTTGGGACGTCTTGATGTTCCAATCCTGGCGGGAAGCAACCCAGGGAGCTTCATCGGCGGTCGCGGCCTGAACAGGCATCAGGGCCAGGGTTTTTTGCCTGTCCACTCATGCAGCCGGATGGCGAGCGAGACGGTTCCGCACTATCAGATACCTAAGCAAGCAGCTATACGGATTCGAGCACGGGGGCGAAGCACGGTGAGCAAGAATCGTTCGAACGATTCGCACGCGAGCCGGAAAATTGCGAAGCAAGGGCATTGGACGCGTTTACATCGCTGCGGCGCAACCTGACGGCAGAACGGGTCAACCGTTGGTTTTCGATCATCTGCTTCTTTTCGCCACCGGTGCTCGGGTCGGTGGTGAGCTTCGTATTTCATGGCGGAGCGCTCTGGTCGGTGGTGTTGCTGGTCGCCAAGCGACGCCGCTTGAACATCGACCGGCCGATGTTTGCCATGACCCTTGCGCTTTATGCCTATTGCGCGGCGATGGTCCTGGCGTCGATCGTCAACGGCACCCTGGGGGCCGATGTCACGCATTTCCTGCCGCTGATCACCTTGCTGGTGTTCCCGATCTCTTATTCGACCTGGAGCATCACCGACAAGGCGACGCTTGCACGCATTGCTGTGCTGGCCAGCGCGGCAGCGTGTGTCGGAGCGCTGGCGCTAACCATCGTCCAATATTATTGGATCGGGATGCTGAGAGCCGAAGGAGGGGCTGGAAATCCGATCGTGTTCGCGACGGTCACCTGCCTCGCCGTGATGATGTGCCTCGCGGGCGCCGTGTCGGGAATAGAGAAAGCCTGGAAGACACTCACCGTCGCCATACTCGCCGGCGCCGTGGCGACCGTCTATTCTGGCTCCCGCATGATCTGGGTGGCCTTGCTGATCGCCATTGCCGCCATCCTCGTGATCAATCGCCAGAGATTCACGCGATCGAATATGAGGCGGTTGCTGGTGATTGCGAGCGCTTGCTGCCTGCTCACCGCGGCAATCACGTCTCCAATCATCGTGGATCGCACTCATTTCCTGTTCGATGACTGGAAAGCTCTCGCCACCAAAGGTGACCATTCCACTCCGCTCGGACTGCGGGTTGGGCTCTGGGACATTGGGATCGATGCATTTCGCGAAGCACCATTTTTCGGCCACGGCATGTCCGCCAGCCGGGCGATTTCTCAGCAGGGTTTCAAAAAGCAATTTGGGGTGAGTCAGGGTTTCAACCATTTTCACAACGGCTTTCTGACAGCCTTGGTTCAGGCTGGACTTGTGGGCGCGTTATCATTGGCGGCGATCTTCATCATCGCGATCTGGAACGCGACGAAGGTCCTTCGCTTCAGTGCCGATCCGTTAGAGCGGTTCGGGGCGACCATGATAGTGGTCGCCGTCATAGTATACCTTGTTGGTGGGCTGACAGGCATCCTTGTCGGCCACGATATTCTGGATTCGACGCTGATGATCTTCCTGGTTTCAGGAACATACCTGGCTTGCGGACGAACAGTTTCGCCGATCAAAGGAGAGTCGGCCGACATAACCTCGATCGGCAGTACCGTCTCGGATATTCGGGGAGCCGGTTCCCCGTGAAACGTTCGTGACGGCTGGCACATTCCAGCAAGAGTGGGCGCTGTCTCAACTTCGGCCAGCATGCCGGATCATGCGCCGAAAGCTCATCGAGATATGGGCGCGCCTTATATGCCCGATCGACTCCCAGTCGCCGATCTCTGCCGCAGCCAGAACTTCCTCCATTTCACGCCGGAAGGCCGTGAACTCCTCCACCAAACCCAGTTGCGGCATCATCTTCAGGACGACACGCGCCACCTGGAAATATAATCTCTCACTGATCTCGCGCAGCGGCTGGTTCCCGGTCATGGCGGTCAGTTCCGAGAAGAAGTCCATGTTCAGCTGCAGGAAAGCGCGCTGATCTGGATTGAGCATATCGGAATCACAGCGCGCAATGAGCGCCCGGATCCGATCCAGGTCGGCCGCTGTTCGGGGGATCGGCGAAAGCTTGCCGACCAGAAGCGCCAATTCCAGGCGCAGGTGATAGACCTGCTGCAGTTCCTCGATATCGACATCGGTGACTATGGTGCCGACGCCGTGGACGGATTGAACCAGACCTTCGGATTCAAGGCGCGCCAGCACGCGGCGGACCGGCGTGCGGCTGATCTCGAATTCCTGGGCGAGTTCTTCCTCGGAGAGGCGGCTTCCCGGCGGGTAGTCGAGCAGGCAGATGCGGTCACGCAGGATCCGGTAGATGCGCTCGAACCGTTCCCGCGCCGAAAGCGGTCGTGGCGCCTCTGCGATCGCCGTGGTGGCCGAGGCATCCGTCTCCAGCGTCATCCAGCCTCCAGGACAGCGTGCAGGAACTGCCGCGTCCGCTCGTTCTTAGGGGCACCGAACAGTTCGCCTGGCGGTCCCTGCTCGCATATCTTGCCCTGGTAGAAGAAGCAGACGCGATCGGAAAATTCCTTGGCGAAGCCCATCTGGTGGGTGACCATGAGCATCGTCAAATCATGCTCGCGGCCGATCTGCCTTATCACCTGCAGCACTTCGCCGACAAGTTCCGGGTCGAGCGCGGAGGTCACCTCGTCGAACAGCATTATCTTGGGCCGCATCGCCAACGCCCTGGCGATGGCGACGCGCTGTTGCTGGCCACCGGAAAGCTGGGAAGGATAGTGATCCTTTTTCTGAGACAACCCGACCATGTCGAGAAGCTCGGCCGCCCGCGCCTCGGCATCCGCCCTTTTCATGCCAAGGACGGTTATCGGCGCCTCGATGCAATTGGCCATCGCGGTCATGTGCGGGAACAGATTGAAGGACTGGAACACCATGCCGATCTTCGCCCTGATGCGGCGAATGTGGGCAAGGTCGGCGGGAACCAGCGCGCCGTTTTTCTTCATATGCGTCAGCGGCTCGCCTTCGACCCAAATGACGCCGTCATTGATCGTCTCCAGCGTCATCAGCATGCGCAGCACGGTGGTCTTGCCGGAACCGGACGGACCGATGACGGAGACCTTCTCGCCGCGCGCGATTTCGAGGTTCAGGCCGTCGAGGACGGTCAACGCGCCGTAGCGTTTGGAAACATTGTCGAAGCGGACCATCGGTTGTTCCGTCATCGCGCGTTCCTCCGGTTGAGCAGGCGTTCAAGGGCACGAATAAGCGCGGCCGAAACCAGGCTCATCGCGAGGAAGAACAAGCCGACCAGCGTGATCGGTTCGGTGTAACGAAATGTCTCGGAGCCGATGATCTTGGCCGTCTGCATGAGTTCCAGCACGGCGATAGCCGAAAGCAGCGGCGTCTCCTTGAACAGCGCGACGAGATAGTTGCCGAGCGCCGGCACGATCGGCGGAATGGCCTGCGGGATGATGATGTCGCGAAAGGTCGTCCAAGACGAGAGATTGAGAGCGATCGAGGCTTCCCATTGGCCGCGATGGATGTTGTCGAAACCGGCGCGATAGACCTCGGAGCAATAGGCGGCGTAGTGGATGCCTATGGCGAGAACGCCAGCGGTGAAGGCGTCGAGCACGATGCCGAATTTCGGAAAGACGAAATAGAGAAAAAATATCTGGATGAGCAACGGCGTCGAGCGGATCAGCTCGACCAGCACCGAAATCGTCCAGCCCGTCCGTGGCACGGCGATGCGGACCACGGCCAAGACCAGACCGAGCGAAGCGGCGATGGCGAAACCGAGCAGTGTCGCCTCGATGGAGATGATTGCGGCGTGCGCCAGCACCGGTAGGATCTCGAGTGTAAAACCCCAATCCCAGATCATGTCGCCTTCCCCCTGGCGAGGCCGATCGAGGCCCGCTTTTCGAGAAGCCGCATGCCGATGGAGACGGTGAGCGACATGGCGAGATACATCAGCAGCACCAGCGTGAAGATCGGAATGGTCTTGAATGTATTCTGGTTCATCTGCTGCGCCTTGAAGGCGAGGTCCGACAGGGTGATCAACGACACCAGCGCGGTCGACTTCAGCAGTTCGATGAACAAATTGCCCCAGGGTGGGATCATGGCGATGAAGGCCTGCGGCAGGATGATCCGGCGCAGCATCTGCCCTCGGCTCATGTTGAGCGCCGTTCCCGCTTCCCACTGACCGCGCGCGACCGACTGGATGGCGCCGCGCACGCATTCGGATCCGTAGGCCCCGACATTCAGGCCGAGCGCCAGCACGGCAACGAGAAACGCGTCGAGCGTGACGCCGAATTGCGGCAGCACGAAAAACAGCCAGAACAGCTGCACCAGTGCCGAGGTTCCGCGAAAGATCTCGACATAGGCCGTCGCCAGCCATCTAAGCGGCGCGGGGCCGTACATGCGCGCCAACGCGGCGAGCACGCCCATGATAACCGCCAGCAGGCTGCCAAGAACGGCGATCTCGATTGTCAGGACAGCGCCCTGCAGCAGTCCCGGCAGGAACAGGCTGTATGTTGCCTGTGTCGCCAGCACGCCGATGACGGCGAGCGAGACGACCAGCATGGCAACAAGTGTGCGGATTCCCATCTGCTTCTCCGGAGAAAAAGAGGGCGGCGCGTTCACGCCGCCCAGCAGTTGGGAACTTTATTCGCCCTTGCAGAGCTGTGCAGTCGTCTTGTTCGGCAGATAGTCCTTGCCGAAGCCGAGCGGCTCGACCAGGGCGATGTGCTCGGGTGACCCGAGGAATTTCTTCAGTTCGGCGTTGAACGCTTTCTGCAGATCGGTGTCTTCCTTGCGGAAGCCGAAGCCGCCATGGCCTTTCACCGACTTGCCGGCGACTTCGCCGAAGGGCTTTGTCGATTCGACGCCATCGGCCTTCTTGGCCATGTCGGCGATGGACAGCGCGGTAAGCGCGGCCGCATCGGCGCGACCGGCCTGGACGGCGGCGACGAGACTGGATTGATCTGGCAAGGCGACGATTTGCCCCGGGGCGACACCGGCATCCTTGGCGTAGCCGCCCTCGACGGCGCCCGCCATCACGGCGAGCTTGAGGTCGGGATTGTCCTTGATGCTCGAATAATCCTTTATGCCTTTTGGATTGCCCTTCGCCACCAGCATGGCCTGGCCGATGCCATAAGATGGTTCGGAGAAATTGATCTCGGCGCAGCGCTTCGGATTGATGAACATGCCGGCCGCGATGATGTCGAAGCGTCCGGCTTTGAGACCGGGGATGAGCGAGCCGAATTCGGTCAGCACGCCGTCGACCTGCGGGATGCCCATCTTGGCAAGCACCGCTTTGGCGACTTCTGGCGCTTCGCCGGTCAGCTTGCCGTCAGGCGTCGCAAAACCGAACGGCGCCTCGTTGGCGAAGCCGACACGGATATAACCGTCCTTCTTGGCGCGTTCGAGGGTCGTTTCGGCCTGGGCCGGCAGCGCCGTGAACGCGGTCGCGACAAGTGCAAGGCAAGCAGCCGCCTTCATGGCCGTTCGACGAGATATCTGTGACATGAGCATGCATCCCCTTTTCTTTTTGACGATTGTCTTGCCCGGACGACGTTTCTCCTCCGTCGCAGCGAGTATGCAAGACGTATACAACTCATCTGGACATATCGCAAGACGCGCTGTACGAATCCTGGAAATAGATGATTATGATCGCACGTTCAGCCGAGATGGGCTGATAGTTGTGCACAATTACCCATGCTTGTCGGATTGACGTGGCGGTCAGGGGAACGAGTTTGAGCGGCTCAGGCAGCTTTACGAAGACGGAATATGCGCAGCGCCTGACCGGCGTGAAGCAGCGCATGGAGAAGGCCGGCTTCGATCTCATCGTCTGCCAGGATCCGGCGAACATGTGCTGGCTGACCGGCTATGACGGTTGGTCCTTCTATGTGCCGCAATGCGTGCTCGTCCATCTGGAAGAGGACAAGCCGATCTGGTTCGGCCGGGCGCAGGACGCCAGAAGCGCCCGCATGACCACCGGCTTGCCCGAACAAAACATCGTCCCGTTCTCGGAGCGGCTGGTGCAGCAGCCCGTCGAGCATCCCTATGACGAGCTCGCCGGTCTGATCCGGGCACGCGGTTGGGAACGGGCGCGGATCGGCGTCGAGATGGACGCGCACTACTACACGGCGCGCTGCCATGCCCATCTCGTAGCCGGCCTGCCCGCGGCGCGTTTCAGCAACAACCACGACCTCGTCAACTGGGCCCGGCTGGTGAAATCGGATGCCGAGCTGGCGCTGATCCGCGAAGCCGGCGCGATCTGCAGCAATGCCATGAACCGCGCTGTCGAAAAGATGCGGCCGGGCGTGCCGCAGAACCACGTGATTGCCGAGATCTATCATGCCCAGATCATGGGCGTGCCGGGCGCCGGCGGCGACTACGCCGCAATCTGCCCGCTGATGCAGGTGGGCGAAGGCACCAGCACACCACACCTGACCTGGTCGGACGCGCCACTTCCCGACACTGGGTTGGCAATCGTCGAAATCGCCGGCGTGCGACGGCGCTACCATGCGGCACTGACCCGGACGGTCCATTTCGGCAAGCCGCCGACCGCCCTCTCCGATATGGCCAAGGTGATCGTCGAAGGCGTCGATGCCGGCCTCGAACTGGCACGGCCCGGCAACACCGCCGAAGATGTCGAAGCCGCCTGGCAGGCGGTGCTGCGCAGAAATGGGCTGAAGAAGGAAAGTCGCGTCGGCTATCCCGTCGGCCTCGCCTATCCGCCGGATTGGGGCGAACGCACTGCGAGCCTGAGGCCCGGCGACAGGACCGAGTTGCGACCCGGCATGTGCTTCCACTTCATGGCCGGCGTCTGGCTCGAAGATTTCGGCGTCGCCATCTCCGAATCCTTCGTCGTTGCCGAAGGCGGCGGCGAGCGACTTTGCGACGTGACCCGCGACCTCATCATCATCGACTGAACCCGACACCAAAAGCCGGCAATCCAAGGATACAAAATGGACCGAAATCCTTTTTCCGAAGCAGAAATCGCCGGCCGCCTGTCGAAAGTTCGCACGGCGCTGGCCGGGCGCGGGCTCGACGCCGCCGTCTTTGCCTCGCCGGAAAATGTCTTCTATCTCACCGGGCTCGACCATTGGGGGTATTTCGCGCCGCACCTCCTGATCGTCCCACTCGACCATCAGCCGGTTTTGGTCACCCGGTCGATGGAGAAGGTGACGATCGAAAACCAGGTGAAGGCGGCAGAATTCCGCGGCCATTCCGACAGCGAGACGGCGGCCGATCTCGCCGCGCGCGTCATTTCCGAGCTTGGCCTGACCGGCAAGCGGATCGGGCTCGAACACTGGACCTCCGGGCTGAGCCATGGCCTCGCCTTGAAACTCGAGGCGCAGGCCGATGCCAAGTGGAGCGACGTTTCCGGGCTGGTCGACAGGATGCGGCTTGTGAAGAGTGCCGAGGAACAGGTGCTGATGCGTCGCGCCGCCAAGGTCACGGACGCCGCGGCAGGTGCCGCGATCGCGGCGATTTCCGACGGTGCCGCCGAGCAGGAGGTCGCCGCCCAATGTGTGGCGGCGATGATCCGCGCCGGCGGCCATGCCCCCGGCTTCGGCCCGTTCATCCGTCCCGCCGCCAGGCTTGGCGAAGAGCATACGACCTGGGGCGACGGACTCTATCGCGCCGGCGAGCCCGTATTCGTCGAACTCTCCGGCTGCGTCTCGCGCTATCACGCGCCACTCGGCCGGCTGGTCCGTATCGGCAGCATCAAGGACGAAGACGCGGCGATGGCCGAGGTCACAGCCAAGGCATTCGACGCCGTCGTCAAGGCGCTCGAGCCCGGTGTGAGGGCGCGCGACGTCTATGCTGCCTGGCAGGGCGTCGCCGATGAGGCCGGTCTTTCGCACTATCGCCGCCATCATTGCGGTTATCTGGTCGGCATCGGCCAGCCACCATCCTGGACCGGCGGCAATTCCGTGACCGGGCTGAGGCACGATTCCGATCTCGAGATCGAAACGGGAATGAGTTTCCATATCCTGTCCTGGTTGATGGGCACCGGCCGCGGCGACCATTTCATCTCAAATACCGTGCTGCTGGCCGATGCGGGCGCCGAAGTGCTGACGCGCACCCCGGCTGGCTCAATCGTTCGCTAGACCATCAGCATGGCACGCTATTCGGCGCTCTCGATTTTTCGCAACGGCCTGTCCGGCCACAAGAACTGGCAGCGCGCGTGGCGCGCTGCAGAGCCGAAGCCGGCTTATGACGTGATCATTGTCGGCGGTGGCGGACATGGGCTGGCCACGGCTTTCTATCTCGCCGAGAACCACGGCATCCGCAATGTCGCCGTGCTGGAGAAGGGCTATGTCGGCGGCGGGAATGTCGGCCGCAACACCACGGTGATCCGCTCCAATTATCTGCTCGACGGCAACACCCAGTTCTACGAATTCTCGGTCAAGCTGTGGGAAGGCTTGTCGCAGGCGCTGAATTTCAACGTCATGTTTTCGCAACGCGGCCAGATCGTCACCGCCCATTCGGCGGATCAACTCGACGCTTTCAGCCATCGTGCCAACGTCATGCGGCTGAACGGCATCGATGCCGACATACTCGACCGCGACGCGGTGCGACGGCTGGTTCCCTATCTGGATTTCTCCGAAACGGCGCGATTTCCGATATATGGCGCGATCCTGCAGGGCCGTGCCGGCACCGCCCGCCACGATGCCGTTGCCTGGGGCTATGCGCGTGCCGCCGACGGCCATGGCGTCGACATCATCCAGAACTGCGAGGTGACCGGTTTCGTCCGTGACGGCGAAAGGATCGTCGGCGTCGAAACGAGCAAGGGCCGGATCGGCGCCGGCAAAATCGGCCTCGCCGTGGCCGGCCATACCTCCGTGCTCGGACAGAAGGCAGGCCTGGAACTGCCGATCGAAAGCCACGTGCTGCAAGCATTCGTCACCGAGCCCCTGAAGCCGCTGGTCGACCATGTCGTCGCCTATGGCGCCGATCATTTCTATGTCAGTCAGTCCGACAAGGGTGGGCTTGTCTTCGGCGGCAATCTCGACGGTTACAATTCCTACGCCCAGCGCGGCAATCTCGGCGTCGTGCGCGAAGTGGCCGAGGCCGCGATCGCGCTGATGCCCTGCATCTCGCGCGTCCGGCTGCTGCGCCATTGGGGCGGCGTCATGGACATGACGCCCGACGCCAGCCCGATCATCTGCCCGACGCCGATCGACGGGCTCTATCTCAACGGCGGCTGGTGTTATGGCGGCTTCAAGGCGACGCCGGCCTCCGGCTGGTGCTTTGCGCACATGCTGGCGACCGGCAAACCGCATCCACTGATCGCCGCCTATGGGCTCGATCGTTTTCGCACCGGCCGCACGCTCGACGAGGCCGGCGCCGGTCCCTCGGCCTGGCTGCAATAGAGGGGGCGAAACAATGCTTCGCATCGAATGTCCGTGCTGTGGCCCGCGTGACCATGACGAGTTCCGCTATGGCGGCGACGCTTCCGCGGCGCGTCCGGCCCATGACGATCCCGATCCGGAAGCCTGGTATCGCCATGTCTATGTGCGGAAGAACCCGGCGGGGCTGCATCGCGAATTCTGGCAGCACGTCACCGGCTGCCGACAATGGCTGGTCGTCGAGCGCGACACCAGAAATCACGCCATCGCATCGGTCGGCTTCGCCAGGAAAATGCCCGCATGAACGAGAACCGGAAACGTTTGCCGGCCGGCGGGCGCATCGATCGCACGCAGCCGATCGACTTCAGCTTCGACGGCCGCACGCTGAACGGCTACCGAGGCGACACATTGGCATCGGCGCTGCTGGCCAACGGCGTCACACTCACAGGACGCAGTTTCAAATATCACCGGCCGCGCGGTATCTTCTCGGCCGGACCCGAAGAACCGAATGCGCTGGTCACGCTGGGTGCTGGTGGACGACGCGAACCGAACCTGCCGGCCACCACGCTTGAACTAACGGAAGGCATGGCTGTTGAAAGCCAGAACCGCTGGCCCTCGCTCGGCTTCGACCTGCAGAGCATCAACGGGCTGTTTGCGCCGTTCCTCTCCGCCGGCTTCTACTACAAGACCTTCATGGGGCCGACGCGGCGCGCCTGGATGTTCTATGAGCATTTCATCCGCCGGGCGGCAGGACTGGGCCGAGCCGGCACCGAGCCGGACCCAGACCGTTACGAGGTGCGTCACTTATTTGCCGACGTGGCGATCGTCGGCGGCGGCGCTGCCGGCCTCTCGGCGGCGCGCGCCGCAGCAATGGCCGGCGCAAGCGTTGCGCTGGTCGAGCAGGACTTCTTGCTCGGCGGTCAGCTTCTGTCGGAGCGTTCCGAAGACGAGGCGGCAGCCTGGCTGAAGGCGATCGAGACCGAACTGGCAGGACTGCCCAACGTCACCGTGCTGCGCAAGACGATGGCGTTCGGCACCTATGACGGCAACACCCTGGGGTTGATCGAACGAAACGATGATCCGGTCGCGGAAGGCGCTGCGCGGCAGGTGTTCACCATGCTTCGCGCGCGCTCCATCGTCTTTGCGGCCGGTGCCATCGAGCGCCCGCTGGTGTTCGCCAACAATGACCGGCCCGGTGTCATGCTGGCATCGGCCGCCCGGACCTACCTCAACCGCTTCGCCGTTCTGCCGGGGAGACGGATCCTGGTCGCTACCACCAATGACGGCGCCTATCGCGCCGCCTTCGATCTTGCCGCCGCCGGTGCGGACGTGACGGTCGCGGACCAGCGCGGCGACCCGCCCGCTGCTCTGGCCGCTGAAGCCAAGCGTTTGAACATAGCGATCCGATCCGGAACACCAATCGTCGATCTGCGTGGCGGCCATGCAGTGAAGGCAGCAAAGCTCGCCCGGCCAGGCGGCAATTCGGAAGTAGCCTGCGACATCGTCTGCGTGTCAGGCGGCTGGTCTCCGACTGTGCACCTCACCGCGCATCTCGGCGTCAAACCCGCTTATCGCGACGACATGGATTGCTTCATCCCCGGCAGCTTTCCGGCATGGCATTTTGGCGCCGGCTCGATAATGGGCCGCTTCTCGACCGCCGATGCCATCGAGGGCGGCCACCGCGCCGGCATCGATGCGGCAGCCTTCTGCGGAAAATCGGCGGCGCCAGCGGCCCCGGTTAGGCTCGATCTCGGTGAAACCGCTGCCAACGCGTTCCGCGCGATCCCCTTTTCGGGACGTGGAAAGGCCTTCGTCGATTTCCAGATGGATGTGACCGCCAAGGACATCGAGCTGGCGCATCGCGAGGGGTATGAATCGGTCGAGCACCTGAAGCGCTACACCACGCTCGGCATGGGCACAGACCAGGGCAAGACCAGCAATTTTGCCGCACTTTCGATCATGGCGGTGTTGCGCCAGGCGACCATCCCGCAAACCGGGACCACGACCTTCCGTCCGCCCTATGCGCCTGTTGCTATCGGCGCTCTCGCCGGTCGCGCCGTCGGCCACCATTTCAAGCCGTTTCGCCGTACGCCGATGCATGACTGGCACCTAGCCAACGATGCCGAGATGCTCGAAGTCGGGCTGTGGATGCGTCCGTATTTCTACCGCAGCGCCGGCCGCGACGTGAACGAAGCCTATGTCGCCGAGATGCGCATCGTGCGCGAAGCCGCAGGGCTGATGGACATCTCCACCCTCGGCAAGATCGACGTGCAAGGGCCGGACGCGGCCATTTTCCTCGACCGGGTCTATGCCAACGGCTTCGCCAAGCTGCCGGTTGGCCGCGCCCGCTACGGGGTCATGCTGCGCGACGATGGCATCGTCTTCGATGACGGCACCACGACGCGGTTGTCGGAAACCCGCTTCTTCATGACCACCTCGACCGCGAAGGCGGCCGATGTCCTGTCGCGGCTGGAATTCCTGCTCGATACCGCCTGGCCGGACCTGCGGGTCGCGGTCACCTCCGTCAGCGATGAATGGGCGGCGATGTCGGTCGCCGGACCGAGGAGCCGCGATATCCTCGCCGCTGCCTTTCCGAAGCTCGACATTTCGAACGACGCGCTGCCACATATGGGTTTCATCGAAGCGGAGTTCGAGGGACGGGCGTTGCGCATCATCCGCCTCAGCTATTCCGGCGAACGCGCCTACGAAATCTATGTCGGCGCCAGCAACGGCGAACAGATCTGGAGCCGCCTGCTGGAAGCCGGCGCGCCGTTCGGCCTCAAACCCTATGGGGTCGAGGCGCTTGGCGCGCTGCGCGTCGAGAAGGGCCACGTCGCCGGTCCAGAGATCGATGGCCGCACCACGCTCGACGACCTCGGCCTCGGCCGTATGGTCGGCAAACGTGCGGGATTCGTCGGCGACGTCCTGCGTCGCCGCACGGCGTTTGGGGCGCCTGACCGCCAGCGCCTTGTCGGGCTGGAATGCATCGAGGACGGCAAGCGCCTGCGCGGCGGCGCGATATTGTTCATGCCCGACGATACCGTCGCCGGGCATGGGCGCGGCCGGATAACTTCGGTGACCTTCAGTCCGGAACTTGGCCGCTATGTCGGCCTGGCGCTGCTTGCGGGCGACGCAGCGGTCGAGGGACGCGAAGTCCTCGCCGCCTATCCCATGAAGGCCGAAACCGTTCGCGCGCGCATCGTCTCGCCCGTCTTTCTGGATCCGAAGGGAGAACGGCTGCATGGTTGAGGTTTTGGCATTGAAAGATTTCAACCTGTCGATGGCTGATTGCCCGATCGTTCAGATCGAGAGTTGGGACGGGATGCTGACCCGGTTCGAAATGACCGTTTCACAGATGCTGGGTACCGCCCTACCCATCTCGGTCGGCGAAACGGCCCGCAATGCCGACACCCTCACCGTCCGGATCTCTCCCCGCCGTCTCTGGCTGATGAAAGAGGCAGGTGCAAAGCCATCCCCCCTGACAGTCGATCCCGGATTGGGCTGTTCGGTTGCTCTCGACGAGGGACGCGTACGCTTCAGGTTGAGCGGGGCGCGCGTCCTGGAAGCTCTCTCCAAATGCATCGCTGTCGACTGGCGCTCGCCAGCCTCAGCGTCAGGCCGCGCGTTCCAAACGGCCTTTCATCACGTGCCGGTGCTGGTATTGCGCACCACCGAGACTGGCTGCGACATGATTGTGCAGCGAAGCTTTGCGCGGAGCCTTGCCGACTGGATAGTGGACAACGCCGGTTAGCTGTCCTGACCTATGGTCTGCTCGACGGGATGGAAGATCGCCGTACCGATATTGCCGGCCTTGCGGGTAAGGTCTTCGTCGCTGTCATATTGCGTGCCGGGCAGCATCTCTTCGGGCACAAAACGTGCCACAAGGGGCGCGAGTGCCCGACATAACCCACCTGTTCAAGCGCAAACCGCGTGAACTTTCAGGCGGGCAGCGGCAGCGTGACCCGACGCGGGTCGAATTTATCCGGCCACGATGACTTGGCGAAGCCAGTCGCCCGCTGCTGTCGCGCGAAGCCCCAAATCACGTACGCTATCCATGTGGTTGCGCGCCTGGAGCACGCCTTTCGACACACTTAGGCCCTGCCCCGTCAGGCGGTCGGCAAACAGCCTGGCCTGCTGGTGAAAAGGGTCCGTCTCCCGCTCGCCGACCAACACCGTGACTTTTGTCCGGGACGAGAGGAATTTGCTCATCGGCGAAAATGCCTCAACTTCCGTGTCGGTCAGGCCTATCAAAGGCTCCAGGAAAGAATGCTGAAGGGGCTTCAAATCGTAGAGCCCGCCGAGCAGGAGTGCCGTCGACGGGGGATGTGCCGAATCCCCGTTGAACAAGAAGGTCGCCAGGTGCGCCCCGGCGGAATGGCCACTGACGCTTAGCCGACCGGCATCGCCGCCATGGTTGGCGATATTATCCAGCACCCACTGCCTCGCGCGCCGGACCTGGTCGACGATTGTCGCCATCCTGACGGCAGGCATCAGCGCATAGTCGATCACGACCGCGATTGCTCCTGCACTCGTCACCGTTTCGGCAATGTAGGAATAATCGCTTCTGGTGAACATGCGCCAGTAGCCGCCATGGATGAAGATGTGCACCGGGAGGCCCTTACGCGGCCCCTCCGGAAAGAACAGGTCGAGGCGTTCGGCCCCGTCCGGACCATAGGCGATGTCCGCCAGCATGGGCAGCGCTGCCCGCGTTGCGGCGCTGCGGGCGACGATATCGGCCACGATGTCATCGAAATCGGCAACGTGGTCGCGCGTGCGAAAAGGATCCTTCGACATGATGTCCGCTCAGAAAGTTACAGCGATGTATTTGGCCTCCATGAACTCGGCGATGCCGTGATGCTGGCCCCCTTCCCGCCCGAGGCCACTCTGCTTGACTCCGCCGAAAGGCGCGGCGGGATCCGACATCAGGCCGCGGTTGAGGCCGATCATGCCGGCCTCGATCTCCGAGGCCACCCGCATGCCGCGTGCCACATCACGCGTGTAGAGATAGGCGGCGAGACCGTATTCGGTGTCGTTGGCGTGGAGGATGGCTTGCGCCTCGCTCTCGAAGCGGGTGATGGGCGCTACCGGGCCAAAAATCTCCTCATGTGCCATATCGGCCTCCGGCGAGACTTCGGACAGGACCGTCGGAGGATAGAAAAAGCCATCTCCTTCGAGCACCGAGCCGCCGCACAGCACCTTGGCACCCCGGCTGACCGCGTCCTTGACCAGCCGGTCGATCTTGTCGACCGCCTTTTTGGTGATCATGGGTCCACATTCCGTTTCTGCCTTGGTCCCGGCGCCGATCTTGAGCGCAGCCATGCGCCGCGCAAGGCCGTCGGCGAACGCATCGTGGATGCCCGACTGGACGTAGATGCGGTTGGCGGCGGTACAGGCTTCGCCGGCATTGCGCATTTTGGCGATCATGGCGCCGTCGAGGGCCGCATCGAGGTCGGCATCGTCGAAAACGATGAAGGGCGCGTTGCCGCCAAGCTCCATGGAACAGGAAATCACATGTTTGGCGGCCTCGGCGAGCAAGGCCCGGCCGACCCCGGTCGAGCCGGTGAAGGAGAGCTTCCTGACGCGCGGATCGGCCAGCATGGCCGACGTCAGAGGGTCGGGCGTCGAGGTCGTCAGCACGTTCACGACGCCGTCCGGGACACCTGCTTCGCTATAGAGCGCGGCGAGTGCATAGGCGGTCAGCGGCGTCTCGCTGGCCGGTTTCAGAATGACCGTGCAGCCTGCCGCGAGGGCCGGTGCGATCTTGCGTGTCGCCATCGCGGCAGGGAAATTCCACGGCGTGATGAGGACGCAGATGCCGATCGGCTGATAGTCGACCACGATCCGGTTGGTTCCGGATGGAGCGGTGCCGAACTCGCCGGTGATACGAACAGCTTCCTCGGCGTTCCAGCGGAAGAATTCGGCTGCGTAAGCCACCTCGCCGCGCGCGTCGCGTAGGGCCTTGCCGTTTTCCAGCGAGATCAGCATGGCAAGCGTCTCCGACCGCTCGACCATCAGCTCGAAACAGCGCCTGAGAATCTCCGAGCGCTTGCGCGGCGCGGTCTCGCGCCACCCCTTGGCGGCCTTGGCCGCTGCTTCGACAGCGGCGGCGGCGTCCTCCAAGGTCGCATCGGGAACTGCCGCGATCACCGCGCCGGAGGATGGATCGGTGACCTCGACGAGCCCGCCGTCGGAAGACGGCAGCCATTGTCCGCCAATGTAGAGCCGGTGCGGAAAGCCCCGCACCTCGTAGAGATCCTGATCGAGTTGGGAGGCATTATAGGGAAGGTTCATCGTCTTGTTCCTGACGTTCACATGGCGCAGGCGTTGAGATCGCCGTCATAGGCCGCCTGGACAAGACGGCGCATGGCGGCGAGGTCGAATGGGCGCGGGTTGTTCTTGATCAGGCGATCGATGCCGAGCGCCTGCTCGGCGGTCCAGCCGAGCTTGTCAGCCGGAAGCCCCAGACCGGCCAGCGTCGGAGTGATGCCGATCGCCGCAAACAAGCGCCTGATCTCCTCGATGGTCGCGCCCGCCATTTCGTCAGCGCCACGACCGTTCGGATCGAGGCCAAGAGCAATCCCTATCTCGGCGATCTCCGCCGCGGCCACACGGCTGTTGTAGCTCATGACATAAGGCATCATCGTCGCCACCCCCAGCCCATGCGGCGTATGTGTGAGCGCGCCGGCCGGGTATTGCACCGCGTGCGCCGCCGCCGTGCCGGCGGTGCCGAAGGCGCAACCCGCCGCCAGCGCTCCCATCATCACGTCGGCGCGCGCCTCTGCGTCGCCGCCGTCAGTGCACGCCTTCTCCAGGCTGCGGCCGATCAGTTTGACGGCCAGCAGCGCGAAATGGTCGGTCAGCGGCGTCTTGCCGATGAAGACGTGGCGCTGCGGCAGGCTGAAGTCCCCGTCCCGGCGCATGGCCGTGAAGGCCTCGATCGCATGCGTGAGCGCGTCGGCGCCAGCGATCGCGGTCAGGCCCGGCGGACAGGTCATTGTCAGTTCGGGGTCGCATATGGCAACGGCGGCAATGAGATGGGGGCTCGATATCCCGACTTTGAGCGTCCGGTCCGGATCGGATATCACCGCGACTGGTGTCACCTCGGATCCTGTGCCCGC
This sequence comes from Mesorhizobium sp. ESP7-2, assembly GCF_020164715.1. NCBI lineage: Bacteria > Pseudomonadati > Pseudomonadota > Alphaproteobacteria > Hyphomicrobiales > Phyllobacteriaceae > Mesorhizobium > Mesorhizobium sp. ESP7-2. Next base: position 90,178 of record NZ_JAIUGQ010000020.1, on the reverse strand, counting down.
GGTGGTCGGCACGGCGATGAGCGGCAGCATCGGCCCCGGAACCTTGAACTCGCCGTAGTAGTCCTGGAGCTCGCCGCCATGGCTGATCAGCAAGGCGGCGCATTTGGCGAAATCGAGACAGCTGCCGCCGCCGATCCCGATCACCATATCGGGCCCAAAGCCCCGCGCTTCCTCGACGCAGACCGCCACCGAATCGCGCGGCACGTCCGGGAGGACACCGTCGTGAACCAGCACTTCGATCGACGCTGCCTGCAAGGATGCCATGACTTCGGCGGACACGGCCGTGCCGGCGAAACGCTCGTCGGTGCAGACCAGGGCGCGTCGGCCGTAGCGACCGGCCACGACCGGCAGTGCCTGGCGTTGGCCCTTTCCGAACAGAATTTCGCGCGGGAGCCGGAGGGCTGTGAGAAGGCTCATGACAGGCTGCATCCTCGAGGGGTGTCGGAGAAACTCACATTGCAAAATCCGCACCGAAGATCCTGAACTGAGGGGTGCCGATAAAATCGTATAGGATATCGTATTGCATCGGTCAAACCCTCGTGTTAGCAATCTCCCCTGTCGAGAGGCGAAAGAATGCAACCTGTCATTTTGAGCAATAATGATGAAGCACCCACGGGAGCGGGTCGCATCCACCGCGCGAGCAGCCTGGCCGAGGACGTCTACGAAGCCATCTTCGCGCAGCTGATGTCGCTGAAGATCGCACCCGGTTCACGCATCACCGTCGACAATCTGGTCAAGGAGTTCGACGTTTCCCATACGCCGATCCGCGAGGCGCTCGGGCGTCTCGAAGGCGAAGGCCTGGTTCTGAAGACGCATCTGATCGGATACCGCGCCGCACCGCAGATCACCCGGCGCCGTTTCGACGAATTGTACGAGATGCGTCTCCTGCTCGAACCGCACGGCGCGGCGAAGGCCGCTGCCGCGATGGACGAGGCCAAGCTCGGCACACTGCTGGAGGCAGCAGGCGTGATGTCGCGCCGCGAGGGCAAGGACGAGCGCCTGCGCTATTCAAATTTCGCCAGGCAGGACGCGATCTTCCACGACAAGATCATGGAATATGCCGAAAACGAGCTCATTCGCGAGACGCTGGGTTATCAACACACCCACTTCCACATATTCCGCCTGATGTACCACTCCCGCGTGACCGAGGAGGCGCTGGACGAACATGAGGCGATCCTGGCCGCGTTCGGCGCGGCCGATCCCGATGCCGCCGCCAAAGCAATGCGCGCCCACATCGAGCACTCGCGCGATCGCCTGCTGCCGGCCTTCGATTGAGGCGAAACCGATGTCCGCGCCGCTGACCACCAACGACAACGCCGAGGAACACTACTTCCCCGACTCTCCATCCTGAGGGCGGACAAAGCCAAGGCGGGGCGCAGCATGACTCGCTCAGCTTTTTTCACACGACAGAGGGACCGACTATGTCAGGCAAAAAAATATTGATGCTCACCGGCGAGTTCACCGAGGAGTACGAGATCTTCGTCTACCAGCAGGCGATGGAAGCCGTCGGTCACACCGTCCATGTGGTATGCCCGGACAAGAAGGCCGGAGACCTCATCAAGACCTCCCTGCACGACTTCGAGGGCGACCAGACATACACCGAAAAGCTCGGCCATTTTCAGGTGATCAACAAGACGTTTTCGGAGGCGGAAAAGCAGCTCGATCAATACCACGCCGTATACTGCGCTGGCGGCCGCGGCCCGGAATACATCCGCACCGACAAACGGGTGCAAGCCATGGTGCGCCACTTCCACGACACCCGGAAGCCGATTTTCACCATCTGCCATGGGGTCCAGATTCTGATTGCCGTGGACGGCGTCGTGCGCGGCAAGAAGGTAGGCGCGCTCGCCGCTTGCGAACCGGAAGTGACGTTGGCAGGCGGAACCTATGTCGACCTCTCGCCGACGGAGGCCTATGTCGATGGCACCATGGTTTCCGCAAAGGGCTGGACCGCTTTAGCCGCCTTCATTCGCGAATGCCTCAAGGTGCTCGGGACTGAAATCCGGCATAGCTGATAGCTACAGCATGTCGTGGCGAACAGAATTCGCCCGACCTGCTGTAAGCTTCTGATTTTATGCATGTCGTTATCCCGGAACCGAGGACACTTCCGGGCGACATGCATTAGACCGGCCTATTGCGAGATGCGCCGGCCCGCTTTCACCCTGAGGTGATCAAGTCTACCGCCGTCTCGATGCCAGGGCAAAACGCGCTGCGGCAGCCGTTCATGCGCAGGCCGCGCAGCCTACCGGTTTGCAATGACAGCTTTTATGAGCCCCGATTTCTCATTTGCCCATTGGGAGATGTAGCGGGGGCTGTCTTGCAGCGTCGTGCGATGCGTCACCAGCTTGGCAAGCGGAATAGCACCGGTGCGGATCGCCGCCATGACGCGGTCGAAATCCGTGGTCAGGGCGTTGCGGCTGCCGATCAGTGTCATTTCGCGTTTGTGGAATTCCGGATCGGAAAAGGTAATGTCATCCTTGATGACGCTTACCATTACCATGGTGCCGCCATGCGCCACGTAGGTGAACGCGGCCTCAATAGAAACCTTGCTGCCGGTTGCATCAAAGACCAGGTCGAAGCAATCGCCGTCCGTGCGGGCTCTCACCAGATCGCCGGGCGACGCCGCAGCACCGTCGATGACGGGAAAACCCAATTGGTCCTGCGCAAAGTCCAGCCGCTCGCGGCTCGTGTCCATGATCGTGACCGTCTGTCCGGCAAGCCGTGCAAACAAGGCTGTGCCGAGGCCAATGGGGCCAGCGCCTATGACCAGCGTGCGCGTTCCGACCGAAAGCATCGACCGTCTTACCGCATGCGCGCCGATGGCGAGGAATTCGACCGCCGCCGCATCGGAGAGCGAAAGACCGACTGCCGGATAAAGGTTCGCCGCCGGCACCAGCAGTTGATCACACATGCCGCCATCGCGATGCACACCCAGCACCTCTATTGAGACGCAGCAATTCTGCTTGCCCTGCCGGCAGGCAATACATTTGCCGCAGTGCAGATATGGATTGATGACGACCTTCTCGCCAAGCTCGATATTGGCCCCCTCACCGACCATCAGTACCGTCCCCGAGAGTTCGTGGCCCATGATCCGGGGGTATGCGAGATAGGGATGCTTGCCCTCGAAGATGTGGTAATCGGTGCCGCATATGCCGATATGGCTTATGCCCACCAGCACCCAGCCGGCGGAGGGCATGCCCGGGTCAGGACGGCTTTCGAGGACCAGTTCACCCGGACTACGGCACACCACCGCTTTCATTCGACATCCATGTTCTGAGAAAAGAGGACCCGACGGCGGGTAGACACCGCCGGGCCAGGGTCTGGGAGCTATTCGAAGTCCTTGACGTTCTGCAGCGTGACGAGCCCGGCGCCGGTATCGACATTGGCTTCGACGGCTTCACCGCGAATGGCCTTGACGACGGTGTCGATGCCAAGTTCACCCATCTTTGCCGGGAATTGCGCAACGCTGGCGTCTTCCGCGCCAGACTTTATCGCTTCGATTTCACCGCAGCAGGCATCGAAGCCAACCAGGATGAGCTTGTGTTTGGCGATGCCGGCATTGCTGATCGACTTGACGGCACCGGGGATGGGCGGACCGCAGGCAGAATAGATCGCCTTGAGATCGGGATTGGCTGTCAGAATGTCTTCCGCAACCGAGGTGCCGAGTTCAAGCGTGCAGTTGGTGGCGCCCTTGCCGACCACGTCGACCTTGACGTCGCCGAGCCCTTCCATCATGCCGGTGACGCGATCATCCAGCGCCGGAACGCCCGGTACGCCTTGCAGGATACCGATCTTGTCGCCGCTCTTGAGAACGGTTTTCAGATATTCTCCGGCGATCTTGCCACCATTGAGATTGTTCGTCGAAACCAGCGCCGTCTGGCCTTTCCAGTTCGGAATGCTGTTATCCACGAGCACCACCTTGATGCCGGCGGCGACGGCCTTGTCGAGCGCCGGGGCAACTGTTGGATCGACCGGCGTGATTGCCAGGCCTTTCACGCCTTGCGTGATCATGGACTCGATCAAAGCGATCTGGCCCTCGATGTCCGTGGCCGCCTGGCCCTGGCCGGTGACCAGCTCGATCTCAGGATGGGCGGCGGCGTATTTTTTGGCCGCATCCTCCATGGTCGAATAGAATGGCACCGGGAATTTCGTGATTAGGCCGACCTTGATCTTGTCGGCGGCCGAAGCAGGCATTGCGAATGCGATGGCAATCGCAAGTCCTCCCAATAGTCTTCTGTGCATCAGCATTCCGTTCCTCCCTTGGAATTGAGACGCCTTCCGGCGGAAGACGCTTCAGGCATTTGCGGACCGAGGCGGTCCGCAAAATCTCGAATGCGTTCAGGCCCCCACGATCATGGAAACCAACTCCTGCTTGTTGTCCTTGGTTGGCACCAGTTCGCCGACCTTGCGGCCCTGGCGCAGGACCACCGCACGGTCGGCGAGCTCGATGACGTGCTCCATATTGTGGGTGATCAGAATGACGGCGTTGCCCTGGTCGCGAAGCGTCGCCACCAGATTGAGAACCTGACGCGATTCACGCAGTCCAAGGGCTGCCGTCGGCTCGTCGAGGATGACGACCTTGCGGGCGAAGACCGTGGACCTCGCCACGGCGATGGCCTGTCTTTGTCCACCCGACATCATGGCGACGACCGCGTCCAGCCGGGGCAGCGTCACCTTCAGCCTTTCCAGCAGGATCCGGGTTTCGGCGTCCATCCTGCGCTGCTGCAGGAAACGCAGGCCGCGCGGCAGCCATTGCGGACCGGCGAGTTCGCGGCCGGCGAAGAAGTTCTGCCCCGGCGTCAGATTGTCGAACAGCGCCAGGTCCTGATAGACGGTCTCGATGCCGGCAAAGCGCGCGTCGGCCGGCGAGCGTATCTGCGCGGGCAACCCGTCCAGCACGATCGCGCCGGCGTCGAGCTGATGGACGCCACTGATGCATTTGGTCAGCGTCGATTTCCCGGCGCCATTGTCACCGAGTAGCCCCAGAATTTCGCCTCGCCGCACCTCGATGCTGACATCGTCGAGAGCCATGACAGAGCCGAAGCGCTTGGTTGCACCGCTTACGGCGAGCACAGGATGGTCTGAAGTGCCGGGACTGCGGGCTTCGGCCGCGGGCGCGGTCATGGCTGCCTCCCGGCCTGCATGACACGCACGCGCCCTTCCAGGTAATTGCGCAGCACGTCGGCCTCGACCGCGATGACGATGACCACGCCGATGACGATGAGCTGGAAGAAGATATTGACGTTGAGCAGGTTGAGCGCGTTGCGGATGACGCCGATCATGATGGCACCGATCAGGGCGTGGCCAAGGTGGCCGCGACCGCCGAGAAAACTGGCGCCGCCGATGATCACCGCGGCGATCGTGTCAAGCTCGAGCAAATTGCCGAACAGCGGCGAACCGGCGTCGGTGCGGCCGGCAAGGATGACAGCGCCGATACCGGCGCAGAGGGCAGAAATCACATAGGCCGAGACCAGAACCCAAGACACCGGAATGCCCATGCGCAACGCAGCATCCGGTCTGCCGCCGACGGCATAGATCCAGCGCCCCCACACCATCGTCTTGGCCATGACAAACAGGACCGCGGCGACACCGACCACGACGAAGACCGAACCCGGCAAGCCCCAGATCGCCTCGCGGCCGAGCACGTCGATCGCATCTGGCATTCCAGGGATCGCACGCCCGTCGGCCAGTTCGAGGGCCAGGCCCTTGGCGATGCTCAGCGTTGCAAGCGTGATGATGAACGGATGTGGCAGCCGGCCGAAGACGTAGACCAGTCCATTTATCGCGCCCACCGCCGCGCCGCTTCCAACCATTACCGCGATCACGACGACCGCGGTAGCGCCGGCATGAAAACTCAACGCTCCAAGAACGGAGGCCAGCGCAAGGTTCGATCCAACCGAGAGGTCGATGCCACGCGTCAGGATGACCAGATGCTGGCCCATTGCGACGACCGAAATGACAGCGGTCTGGGCAAGGATATTGCTGAGGTTGCGGCCGGTCAGAAAATAGGGCGACAGGAAGCCGAGGATGACAATCAGCAGCAGCAGGATCACAGCCGGGCCGGCGCTGAGCAACATCAAGCCAAGCGCCAGACCCGGCGCCGCCTCCGCTTTCCTCGACGCTTGAGCCGTGCCTTCGTCAGCAGTGGCGCTGCTGTTTCCCACCTCAGGCAAAACTTTCCTCCCCGCGCGAACTCTTGCGAGCCGCGCGCCACCAAGTCGTGTCAATTTCGATCTTCTTGTTATCGATAAAAAACATCTTGGAGTATCGGGTCAAGTTGTTTTTTATGGATAAAGGTCATGCTAGAAAGGACAAGACTTTCTCTGGAGGCCCCGATGAAAACCGACACCGTTTACAAGAAGGCGTTCAATCGCGTGGCCCACATGATGCGCGACGGGCAGTTGGCCGGTCAGCTTCCATCCGAGAACGAGCTGCGGCGGCGGGTGGGCGTCAGCCGCACGACGATACGCAAGGTGCTGGAAGAACTTGTCCACCGAGCCATGGTCAGCGAAGAGAACGGCATTCGGGCAGTTGGGCGACCGGCCAACGATGACGACTGCTACCCGGACGCGGAAACCACGCCCCGCGCGACGCACGTCGAACAGCAATTCATGGAGTGGATGCTGCGTGGCGACACCAGGCCCGGGACCAGCATCAACGAGCTTGACCTCGCCCGGCAATTTGGCGTCGCAACCAACGGCATCAGGGAATTCCTGATCCGTTTCAGCCGCTTCGGCCTGATCGAGAAGCGGCCGAATTCCGGGTGGCTTTTCAAAGGCTTCACGGAAGACTTCGCACTCGAACTGTTTGAAATCAGAGTGATGTTCGAGGTGCGGTCGGCGCGCCTGTTTTCACAGCAGCCCGACAGTTCTCCGCTGTGGGCGAAACTCGCCGCGCTCAAGTTATCGCACATTGAACTGCTCGAGCACATGGAAAGCCGCTTTCACGACTTCTCCAGGCTGGACAATCGCTTTCACCGGCTCATCAACGAGGCATCGCCGAACCGGTTCATCGATGACTTCTACGACATCATCACGTTCATTTTTCACTATCACTATCAGTGGAACAAGCAGGACGAAAAGCAGCGCAATCAGGCAGCCATCGTCGAACACATCGTTTTTATCGATGCGCTGGAAAGCCGCAATGCAACGCGGATCGAGATCGCCTGTCGCGCGCACCTCGACTCGGCAAAGGAAACGCTGACGCGTTCTCTGCTGGTATTTGATGAGATTCCGACAGGATAATTACCCGACATATGGCGGCGCATTACTGCCCGGAAGCTAAGGCGAGATGGCGGACGGGCACACTTTAGTCCGAATGACCCAAGCTGCCGTGAAGCGATTGGCGTCGTGCGCAAAGAAGGTGGTTCAGTCGAAGAAGCCCGCATCCTCTTCCCTGAGATACTTCCTGGCACCTTCGGCGTCGATGTCGAGGCCCAGCCCCGGTGCTTCGAGCAGATCCACCATGCTGTCCTTCACGATCTGCTTGGGCAGGCCGATGACGATGTCGTTCCACCAGGGATCGGAGGCGCTGGGATATTCGAACGCCACGTAGTTGGCGGGCAAGGTGGCGCAAACATTGATCAGTGCGCCGAGGCCAAGCAGGCCGTTCGCGGTACCGTGCGGCGCCATCAGGATCGAGTGCATATAGGCGTGCTCGGCGACCCATTTGAGCTCGGCAATGCCGCCAATGTCGGCAGGATCGGGGCCGATGACGCGCACCGCCTGCGTCTCGATCAGCTCCTTGAAATTGTGCCTCAGGTAGATCTGCTCGCCGGTATGGATCGGCGTCGAGGTGGAGGTGGTCAGCTCCCGGTAGGCCTGCGGATTGACCCACGGCACGTAGTCGCCGGTCAGCATGTCCTCGAGCCACATCAAATTATACTTTTCGACCGCGCGCGCAAACTTGATCGCATCGGGCAGCATCCAGCCCGGGCCGCAGTCGAGCGCCAGGCTGACCTTGTCGCCCAGCACTTCCTTCATCGCGATCACGCAGTCGAGCATGTGGTTGAAACCGCGCTCGCTGATCACGCCCTGATCCATGGCACCGTGATAGCCGGCCTTCCTCTGCGTTACGCCGTAATGGAAGCCATCGACCGTGTCCTTCATGTTGGAATGGAACGAGATTCCTTGCTTGACCATGAAGAAATTCTGCGGCTGCTCCATCATCCATTTGACATCGGCGGCGTAATCCTCCGGCCGGTCGCCCGTGCGCTTCTGGCGGATCGAGCCGTTGTAGACGCGAACCTTGTCGCGCACCTTGCCGCCGAGCAGCTTGTAGGCCGGCACGCCCGCCGCCTTGCCGGCAATGTCCCACAGCGCATGTTCGATGGCGCTGACCGCCGCGCCATAGGGCTTGAAAGAGCCGCGTTGGCGGATCTTCAACATGACCCGCTCGACGTCGGTCGGATCCTCGCCGATCAGGGCCTCGCGGAAATGCAGCACCCAGGGTTTGAGATAAGGCTTGGTGTACTCGACCTCGCCAAGGCCGTAGAGACCTTCGTCGGTGACGATACGGACGATGGGATGTTTGCCGATAACGGCGCACCGCAGGTCGGTGATCTTCATGGCGCAGTCCTATTTCACAGACGAGAAAGCTGTCGGCGTGAGCAGCTGGCTGCTGATATTGGCAATGATCTGCCCGTCGCGCTCAGACTCGTCCCGGGCCCTGTGCCATGCCGGATCGGTGACGAAAGCCGCCCATTTCGCCTCACGCTCGGCCAGCGATTCCCAGGCGAGGAAATAGGTGAGGCGATTGCTGTTTTCGCCGATTGCCGTGGTGAAAAACCCGGCTTGGCGGATGCCATGCCTCTCCCAGATGGCCAGCGTTTGGTCGGAAAAGCGCTTGAGCAAAGTCGGCAGCCTGCCCGGCAGGCAGTCATAGATACGCAGTTCGTAGATCATGGTTTCGTCCGTTTCTTTCTTCGCCTCTCCCTTGGGAGAGGTCGACACGAATGGTCGGTCGCTGGCCCTGTGGGCCTGGGGGAATGAGGGCAAGGGGTCTGGGCTAACTCCAGGTCCGGTCCCAGCTATATTCATTGTCCCAATGCTCGGTGGATTGCCATATCCCCGTGACACCGGGCTGCAGATGCTGGCTGATCACCTCGTCGACCACATCGTCTATGCCCAGCCCCGGCTTGTCGGGCACGGTGATGAAGCCGTCCTTCACAAGCGGCTTGGGCAGACCCGTGACGATATCGTCCCACCAGTCCACTTCGACGCTGTGAAACTCGAGCGCCATGAAGTTCTCGGTCGCGGTGGCGACATGCGCGGCGGCCATCGCGGCGATCGGACTTTCGGCCATATGGATCGCCATGGCGACACCGTGATCCTGCGCCATATCGCCGATCTTCTTGGTCTCGAGAATGCCCCCACTGGTGAGCAGGTCCGGGTGGATGACCGAGAGGCCGCCGCTCTTGAGCAGCGGCTCGAAGCCTTCCTTGAGGTAGATGTCCTCGCCGGTGCAGATCGGCACCGTGGTAGCCTGCTGCAATTGCCGGTACTGCTCGGTGTATTGCCAGGGGATCACATCCTCCAGCCAGGCCGGAGCGTATTTCTCGATACGGCGCGACAGGCGTATGCCATCCTGCAGCGAGATGTGGCCGACATGGTCGATGGCAAGCGGGATCTCGTATCCGATGACCTCGCGAACCTCGTGGATATACTGCTCGAGCAGGTCTATCCCCTTTTCGGTGAAATGCAGGCCTGTGAACGGGTGCTGCACGTTCTGCGCGTCATAAGCGAGATTGCGGGCCTTTCGCTCCTCGAACGAGCCACCGCGGCCGCGCGGGTTGCCGTGAAACCCTTCGAGCGCGCCGGCGGGTGCGACCACGGCGCCCGGGACATGGGCGATCTGCATCAAGCCCAGATCCATCTTCAAGAAGGTGAACCCGCGGCCCATGCGTTCCTCGAGGCGCTTGCCGGTTTCGGTGCCGCTGGGTTTCTCGGCGTCGGTATCGCAATAGACGCGCACGTGATCGCGAAACTTACCGCCCAGCATCTGGTAGATCGGGACGCCATAAGCCTTGCCGGCGATGTCCCACAGCGCGATTTCGACCGCCGAGACGCCGCCGCCCTGCCGGCCGTGCCCGCCGAACTGCTTGATCCGGCGAAACAGGCGGTCGATGTCGCAGGGGTTCTCGCCAAGCAGCCGGCTCTTCAACATCAGCGCGTAGGTGGCGCTGGCGCCGTCGCGCACCTCGCCAAGCCCGACGATGCCCTGGTTGGTATAGATCTTGAGCAGCGCCGAGGTGAACGGCGCACCGACGATCTCGGCCACCCGCATGTCGGTGATGCGAAGCTCGGACGGCTTCGAATTGGTGTTGACCCGGTTGAGGGCCTCGTCGGCTCCATCCGTCCTTGGCATAACTTATCCTCGTTCTGGTCGGCGGGCCTGTCGCCCCGCATGCTGCCGATGGCGCTAGCCCAGTTCGATCTCATGGGCTTGCAAATAATCGCGGTTCATCTCGATGCCGAGACCCGGCCTCGACGAAAGCTTGAGGCTGCCGTTCGAAACGTCGAGCGGCTTGTCGATGAGATGATTGTACTTACCCAAATTCCACTCCGACGTTTCGAGCTTGTAGAAGTTCGGAACGGTCATCATCACCTGCGCTCCCGCAACCACGTTGATCGGCCCCGCGGCATCATGGGGCGAGACCGGGATGTAGTAGGCTTCGCACAGGGCGGAAATCTTCTTGAGTTCGGTAATGCCGCCGGTCCAGGTGACGTCGGGCATGATGTAGTCGGCGAGCTTGTTTTCGAGCACCGGCACGAAATCCCACTTCGTGTGGCCGCGCTCGCCCCACGAAATGGCGGCACTGACCTTCTCGCGCACCTGCTTAAGGGCGTTAAGGCTCTCGGGCGGACAAGGCTCCTCGAACCAGTCGATCTGGCCGGCTTCCTCGAGGCTGCGACAGAGGCGAATGGCGGTCGGAACGTCGAAGCGGCCATGCGCATCGATGAGAATGTCGACATCTGGTCCCGCCGTTTCGCGGATCAGAGCCGTGAGTTCGGCAGCCTCGCGCTCGTCCTTGCGGGTCATGCTGCCATCGAGGTAGCCGTCCCGCTGTTCGCGCGACACGCCGCCGGCACCGCGACCCTGGTGAGGGAAAGGATCGAACTTGAGAGCAGTGTGTCCGGATTCGACGATGTCCAGGATTTCGCGGGCCACAGCATCCTTGCTGGTGAATTTAGCCTGGTTGGGATGGGTGTAGAGCGCGATTTCATCCCGGACTGGCCCGCCCAAGAGCTCGTAGACCGCCTTGCCGAGAGCTTTGCCCCTGAGATCCCAGAGGGCTATGTCGATCGCGCTCACGCATTCGACCGCGGCGCCGCGGCTGCCCATATAGGTGAAGCTGCGGAAGATCTTGTGCCAGAGATGCTCGATACGCGCCGGATCCTCGCCCGTCACCGCGGCTCCGATCTGTCGAAGGATCGTGCAGAGGGCACGGTTGGCGAGCTTGGTGGTGGTGGTGATCTCTCCCCAGCCGCTCACCCCCTCGTCTGTCGTCACCTCGACGAACAGGAATTCTCCCCAATAGGAAGCATCGGACTTGATCAGCCACGGCCGAACGCTCGTGATTTTCATTTCAACTACCTTTGTCAGTAATGGTCAGCCACGATACTCCAGACCTCCTCGTCCTATCCGGCCCGAGCGGCGTTGCGCGCACGCATCTGTTCGAGAACATGCCGGCCGGAACCCTCGACATGGCGGGAAATGAGTTCGGCTGCCTTGTCTGCCTCTCCCGCCTTGATGAGCGCAATGAGTTCGCGGTGCTCGCGAATGATCGCGGCACGCCGCGCGAGCGTAAAATTGAAGCGTCGGCTCACCGCTCGCAGCACTTCGCGATGCTTCCACCAGAGCTCGGCCGCATGGCGGTTATAGTGCCGCTGGTACATCACGGTGTGGAAGGCTGTATCCAGTTCGCTGTGCCTGAACGTGTCGGCGAAGTTGTTCTCTTCGATCAGGCCTTGGATACGTTCCAGTTCGGCGATGTCCTCGCCGGTAGCCATACCCACGAACCATCGCGTCAAGGCTGGTTCGATCAGAACACCGATTTCGTAGATGTCGCGAACAAAATCCTGATCGATGGGCCTTACACGCGCCCCGCGATTGGGCGAGAAGATGACGAACCCCTCGCCGCGCAACAGTTGCAGGGCCTCGCGCACGGGATTGGTCGAAGTGCCGTGGCGGCGGGCGAGATCGGTGACAACAAGCCGTTCGTTGGCGGCGAGCCGTCCCTCGATGATGTCTTCCCTTATCAGTTCGTAAAGCGAGGCGCCCTCGCTGGAGGCTCCGATGGCGTCGACCCCCGCAGGTGGCTTCGCTTTGAAATCGCTTGTTTCGGCCAAGGCCGGCTCCCCAAATTAATACACAGTCTGTCCGATATCACGCACGGTTCCCACAAACAATGTACGATCTGGCGCGTTGACAGGCAATTCATGATCTGAAAACGTACTAACCGATCGAGGGGGTACATTATACCGAAAGAACCATCCTCGCGATCGCAGGGCGGAGAACCAGGGAGGATACCTATGACGAGGATCATGCTCGGCAGTGCGGTCCTGCGCGGCACTGTCGTCGGAGTTTTGGCGGCATCGCTTATGTCCACGTCGGCGCTGGGTGCGCCGCCGGTCGACCTGAGCAAATGGTCGCCCGAATATGTGCGCTCCATCGCCGGAACACAGGATTTCGACACGGCCGGCGATTGCGCCAAGATCACCCCGCTCGATTACAAGGGGCGACTGACTTTCTGGTATCAGGGCGTGTTCGAGGGCGACCCCGACCTCCTGCGCCAGTACTACAAGGATTTCTTCGAGACTTTCCGCAAGACCTATCCGAACATCCAGCTCGAGGAACAGGCACTCACCTATAACGACCTTCTCGACAAATTCCGCACGGCACTCCTGGGCAATGCCGCGCCGATGGCGGTGCGCCTGCAAATCCTGGGCGGTACCGAATTCGCCTCGAAGGGCTACCTGCAGCCACTCGAACCCGAGGATGTCGGCTATTCGACCGAGGATTTCTGGCCCGGCGCCATGAAGGCCGTGACCTGGGATGGGGTGACCTACGGCATACCGACGAACAACGAGACGATGGCGTTCATCTGGAATGCCGACATCTTCAAGCGTGCGGGCCTCGATCCGGACAAGGCTCCGGCAACCTGGGACGACGTCGTCAAATACTCCAAGCAGATCCACGACAAGCTCGGCATTGCCGGTTACGGCCTCGTGGCTCGCAAGAATGCCGGCAATACGCCCTATCGCTTCATGCCGCAGTTGTGGGCCTATGGCGGCGGCGTCTTCGACGAAGCCACCGCGAATCCGACTTACAAGGAAGTGGAGCTCGACAGCCCGCAGAGCAAGGCGGCGCTGCAAGCCTCATACGACATGTATGTTCGCGACAAGTCTGTTCCGGTTTCGGCACTTACCAACCAGCAGGCCGACAACCAGCCTCTGTTCGTCGCCGGCCAGTTGGGCATGATGATCTCGCACCCGTCCGACTACAACGTCATGCTCGACCTCCAGGCCAAGGCGACCGGAACCGACAAGGACAAGGCGCAGACCGTCATCGACAACATGCGCTACGGCCTGATCCCGACCGGCCCCGACGGCAAGCGCGCCGTCGTGTTCGGCGGCTCGAACATTCACATCCTGAAGCCCGAATATGTAGAGGGCGGCAAGGTGGACGAGCCGGCGGCGAAGGCGATCATCTGCATGTGGACGAGCCCTGAATGGTCGCTGAAGATGGCCTATGCCGGCTCGAACCCGGGCAACCTCAACGGTTTCAAGACCAAGTGGATGAAGGAACGTCTGGACAACATCAAGTTCCTCGATGTCACGACCTCGATGCTGCCGTATGGCATCCCGTTTCCGGCGCTGCCGGAGTCCCCCGAGATCATGAACATCATCGTCCCGGACATGCTGCAGAATGCCCTGACCGGAGCGATGACCGTCGATCAGGCAGCGGACGACGCGGCCAAGAAGGTGAAAGACCTGATGGGCGGACTCTAGTCCGGACCTGACCTCCGATCTGGCCGGCTGCGCCGAGAGCGCAGCCGGTTCATTCCGAAGAACAAGGGCACGCCACAGTGACGATCGTGACCGGCAAGGCCGAGGCTCGCCGAAAATTGCAACCCGGCAGGTCCGGCGCGTTGCGGAACGTCTGGGAGCATCGCGCCGACTATGCATACGTGCTCCCGGCGATCGCCGTGATGCTCATCGTCATCGCCTATCCGATCTACTACACGATCGAGTTGTCGTTCTATAAGACGCCGCCTGGTCTGCAGCTCCGCGACAAGACATTCATCGGCTTCGAAAACTACACCACCATCCTCACCAGTGAGGTGTTCTGGAAGGTAACCTGGAACACCCTGATCTGGACATTCGGGTCCACCTTCATCTCTTTTGTCCTGGGGTTTGCCACGGCGCTGGCGCTCCACCGCGACTTTGTCGGCCGCGGTGTCCTGCGTGCCATCCTGATCATTCCTTGGGTGATCAGCGCCGTCGCCGCCTCCTATATCTGGAAGTGGATCTACCATTCGGATTTCGGCATCATTGGCGCGGTGCTGGTGGGCTTCGGACTGACCGACCGGCCGCCCAATTTCATCGACAACGTCAGCACCGTGCTGCCCTCCCTGATCGTCGTCAATATCTGGCGCGAGTTCCCGTTTGCCATGATCATGATGATGGCCGGCCTGCAGACTGTCCCCGACCAGTTGTTGCGTGCCGCCAAAGTCGACGGGGCCAACGCATGGCAGCGCTTCTGGCACGTCACCTTCCCGCACTTGCGCAACGTCTCGGTGGTGACGATCCTGCTGCTTGCGGTAGCCAACTTCAATTCCTTCATCATCCCCTGGATCATGACCGGCGGCGGGCCGTCGAACGCCTCGCATATCTGGATAACCCACATTTACGAACTCGCCTTCGGCCGCCAGCGCTGGGGCGTGGCATCGGCCTATTCGGTGCTCCTGTTCCTCATCCTGATGGCGCTGGGCTATTTCTACGTCCGTGCGCTGAGCGGCAACGAGCGGAAAGAGGGGAGCGCATGAGCACGATCGCCGAAACAGCCTCTCGAGGCCGGACCCGTCGCCGCATGCGCGTCGACGGATGGCGGTGGTCCGGGCGTATCTTCCTGTTGTTCATGCTGCTCTACACCGCGGTGCCGATGCTCTGGATGCTGGTCACCTCGATCAAGTCGGGCTTCGCGGCGACGCAATTCCCGCCGCAATGGTGGCCGGACGAGCCTACGCTTGCCAGCTACCAGAAGCTGCTCGATCCGCAGAACAGTGTCGGCCAGGACTTCCTGCGCTTCTTCTGGAACAGCCTGTTCGTGTCGAGCGCCACGACAATCCTTTCGGTGATCGTGGCCGTCCCCGCGGCCTATGCGTTTTCGCGTTTCACTTTCCCGGGCCGGAACTTCCTGTTCTTCGCCGTGCTGCTGCGCAACATGTTCCCGGCGGTGATCTTTCTCGTGCCGCTCTTCATCCTGATGCGCGCGATCGGGCTGGTGAACACGCATGGCTCGCTGATCCTGACCTACCTCACCTTCGGCCTCCCCCTGGCGATCTGGCTGCTCAAGGGCTTTTACGACAATATCCCGGTGCAGCTCGAGCAGGCGGCGCGCATCGACGGGGCAACGCGGTTCCAGGCCTTCATCATGATCGTGATGCCGCTCTCGACGCCGGGGATCATTGCCACCGCGATCTATTCCTTCATCGGCGCGTGGAACGAATACATCTACGCCTACACCTTCCTCTCCAAGAACGACCAGTTGACGCTGCCGGTCGGCATCCAGCGCTTCTTCTCGGAAAATACGACGGACTTTCCGGGCCTGATGGCGGCAAGCTTCATGATGAGCGTGCCCGTCGTGGTGCTGTTCCTTGTCCTGCAACGATACTTCGTACGCGCCCTGACAGAAGGCGCGGTCAAGCATTAGGGAGTTGCCGATGGCCCACGTGGTCCTCAAAGATCTCGTCAAGACCTACGGCAACTTCAAAGCCGTCAACGACGTTTCGCTGACGGTCAGCGACGGCGAGTTCGTTGCGCTCGTCGGCCCTTCAGGCTGCGGCAAGACAACCACGCTCAATCTCGTCGCGGGGCTGACCCCGATCACCTCGGGCGACATCGTCATCGGGGACCGGGTGGTCAACGATCTCGACCCCAAGGACAGGGACATCGCAATGGTGTTCCAGAACTACGCGCTCTATCCGCAAAAGTCGGTCTATATGAATCTCGCTTTCCCGCTGCAGATGCGCAGACTGCCCAGGGACGAGATCGACAAGAAGGTCAAGGAAGCGGCGCGCGTGCTCGACATGACGCACCTGCTCGAGCGCAAGCCGCGTGAACTTTCGGGCGGCCAGCAGCAGCGCGTCGCCCTGGGCCGCGCGCTCGTGCGCGACCCAGCGGTGTTCCTCATGGACGAGCCGCTCTCCAACCTCGACGCCAAACTGCGCGTGCAGATGCGGTCGGAGATCAAGCGCTTCCACCAGGATCTGAAGGCGACGATCATCTATGTGACGCACGACCAGCTCGAAGCCGTGACGATGGCCGACAAGATGGCGGTGATGAACGGTGGCTTCCTGCAGCAATACGATTCACCGGCGCAGGTCTTTGCCCATCCGGTGAACATGTTCGTCGCCAGCTTCATCGGCAGCCCGGCGATGAGCCTCATTCCGCTGGAGGCGTCCTCCGCGAACGGCGGAACCGTGTTGACCAGCGCGGAGGGTTGGAGCCTCGGGCTCTCGCCGCGCAACGTCCAGAAGGTCACGAAGGCAACGACCAAGAAAGTCGTACTCGGCGCACGTCACTCGACGATCAAACTGCACAAGAGTGCGGTGCCGGGCAGCATCCCGGCCAAGGTCTACACGGTGGAGCCAACCGGAGACGTCACCTTCGTGCAGGCGTTCCTGTCCGGCGCCATAGTCAACGTCAGCGTGCCGCCGAACATTGCCGTCGCGCCCGACGAGCGGATCTGGCTCGAGTTCGACCAGGAGCGGATGCATCTGTTCGACGGCGAAACCGAAATGGCCCTCGAGGCCGACTGAGACAGGGCGGAATGCTTGTGGGACGTGGATGACTGCGAAGCTTAAGATCACCGCGATCAAGCCCTATCCGGTGTGGGTGGGAACGCGCAACCAGATGCTGGTCAAGGTCGAGACCGACCACGGCATCTTCGGCTGGGGCGAGAGCGGCCTGAGCGGACGCGAGAAGGCCGTGGCCGGCGCGGTCGAGCACTATAGCGAGTTTCTGGTCGGCCGCGACCCCATGCAGATCGGGCGGATCTGGCAGGAGGTATACCGCAGCCAGTACTTCGAAGGCGGGCGCGTTCTGCAGGCCGCGATATCCGCCATCGACATCGCCCTTCACGACATCAAGGGCAAGGCGCTGGGGGTGCCGGTCTACGAGCTGCTGGGCGGCAAGCAACGGGACCGGATCCCCACCTTCGCCTCGACCGGAGACGAGGCCGAGGGCGATGTTGCCATCGAGCGGGCCCGCGAACTGCGCGCCCAGGGCTGGCAGGCAATCCGCTTTTTCCCCGTCGGGCAAAACAGCAGGGACATCTTCGAGCCCCGCGAGTCGATCGGCGCTACAGCGACTATGCTGAACAAGGCGCGCGGGGCGCTGGGCGACGATGTCGTCCTCGGCATCGACTATCATCATCGGCTGTCGGTGGCGGAGGCGGCGAGCTTCTGCAACAAGCTCGACCGCGGCGTGCTCGATTTCCTCGAGGAGCCGATACGCGACGAGACGCCGGAGGCCTACGAGTCCCTGCGCACCATGACCGACATCCCCTTTGCAATCGGCGAGGAATTTGCAAGCAAGTGGCAGTTCCTGCCTTATATCGAGCGCGGCATCCACCAGTTCAACCGGCTCGATATCTGCAATGTCGGCGGGTTCACCGAAGCGATGAAAGTCGCCGGCTGGAGCGAGGCGCACTATGTGGACCTGATGCCACACAATCCGCTTGGTCCAGTATGCACGGCCGCGACCGTGCATCTGGCCGCCGCGGTACCCAATTTTTCGTGGCTGGAGACAAGGGCGCCCGAAGCAAAGCTTGGCTTCGACAATTCCGAATTCTTCCCGGTGCAACCACGGCTCGACGGCCCCGATTATCTCGTCACCGATCTGCCGGGGCTCGGCGTCGAGGTCAACGAAGAGGCGGTCCGCGCGCAGAGCTTCCGTTTCTGGGAAGCGCCCCACCTCAAGCGCCGCGATGGTTCTGTCACGAACTGGTAGTTCCCTTTCAATCGGAGTCCACAATGACGCATACTTCCGACATCACGCGGCCGCCCAAGGATCTGATCGACGCGCTAAGGGAGATCGGCGCCGCGACGGTCGCCGGCACGCTTGGCCATATGGGCTTCCGCAATCCGCACATGGTCGGTCCGGTGGCGCAGAACCACGGCAAGTCGATCGTCGGGCCGGCGCTGACGCTGCAGTTCATGCCGCAGCGGCCGGACCTCTTCACCGAGGGCGAATATGCCGACCCGGAGACGCAATTGCACCGGCATGTGCTCTACCACGCGCAGGAAGGCGACGTGGTCGTGGTCGACGCGCGCGGCGACATGAGCTCGGGCGTCTTCGGCGATATGATGTCGACGTATTTCAAGGGCAGAGGCGGCGCGGGTATCGTCATCGACGGGTGCATGCGCGACCGGCCCAATGTCGAAAAGCTCGATCTGGCGCTATGGCTGCGCGGCTGGACGCCCAACTACCATGTGCAAACCAGCATCTATCCCAATGCCGTCAACGTTCCGATTGCCTGCGGCGGTGTCACGGTGATCCCCGGCGACATCATCGTCGCCGACGATGACGGGGTGGTCGTGCTGCCCGTCGCAATGGCCGCAAAGGTGATCGATGAATCACAGAAGCATCACGACTGGGAGGAATTTTCGCGCATGAAGCTCATGGAGGGCGGGTCGTTGCAACGCTATTATCCGCTGCACCCAAGTGCCAACGAAGAGTATGAGGCTTGGCGGAAAGCCAACCCCAAACTTCAATAAACGGGGTCCAATTGTCCATTGCCTTGTCAGGCAGGGACTCTTTTTGACGCAAAACTCCGCGGCCGCCGATAGCGTTGATGCGCGAACAAGCAGCTGTGCCGATCTTCTCAGTGAAACTCGAGGTGGAAAAAGCTAACCCATATCAAGTTGCGTGAGGTGGCAGACAGCTCCACCGTCGGCCAACGACCTCTCGCACCAAGCTGATCGCGTCACCGATACCTTGCCTGGTTCCATTTGTGGCCAAGCAGCGAAAGGATGATGATCAGCCCGTTGAAGAACTGAACGTAGAAGCCGCTCAGGCCAGCCGCCACGACGCCGGTCTGGATGAACGACACCGTGACCGCGCCGATCGCGCCGCCGGCCACTGTGCCGATACCGCCCCAGGTCGGCGTGCCGCCGACGAACACCGAGGCCAGCACCGGCAAGAGATAGCCGTCGCCTGCCGTCGGCCACCAGGTGAAGTTGATCATCACCGAGAAGGTGCCGGCGATCGCGGCCCCGATGCCGACGAAGACGAATACTTTCACCCGCACGCGCTTGACGTCGATGCCCATCTGCTGGGCACTGTCGGGATTGTCGCCGACCACCTTGACCTGCGCACCGAAGCGGTGGCGGTTGTAGAGCAGCGCCGAAAGGACGACGAAGGCGATGGCCCAGAATATTTGCACTGGGATGCCCAGGATCTGGCTGGAAAAGATCCTGTAGGCCCAGCTATCGGCAAGGCTCGTCAGCGAAGTCGATCTGCCCTCATTGATGATCTGGATCAGTCCGCGCAGCAGGAAATTCATGCCAAGCGTGGCGATCAGCGACGACAGCCCGCCATAAACCACCAGCGACCCGACGAGGAAGCCGAGCAGCGTGCCGGTGACCAGCGCTGCCGCAATGCCGAGGAACGGATCGTAGCCGGCCTGCACCACCAGCGCGAAGACCCAGGAGGCAAAACCCATCGTCGCGGGAAACGACAGGTCGATCTCGCCGCAGGTGACGACGAAGACCAGCGGCACGACCACGAACAGCGCCACGGGAAGCGTGGTGAGCACGGCGCTGTAGAGATACCAGGTTGTGAAGACCGTCGGGTTGGCGATCATGAACACCGCCATCATGACGATGAACACGCCGAGCGTGCCAAGCGATGCGCGGTTGTCAAGGATGAAGCCGCGCATCCAGTGATCGGACGGGTGCTTCCACTCGTTCTGGGAACTGCCTTGGCGGGAAGTGCCGGCCGACGGCTTGCGCAGATCGGGCTCCATGGTCTTGCTCATCGTGCTCTCTGCTCCGCGTCGCCGGTGTCGTGCAACCCGGCCAACCCACCCGGATGCGCGACGTCTTCCATGAAATTGATGAGATCTTCGGCCGACTTGACTTCGCTCCGGTCGGCTGTGAGCGCGACCTTGCCGCGATCCAGCACCACGAAGCGATCGGCGATGTCGAAGACATGATGGATGTTATGGCCGATGAACAGGATCGAGCGGCCGCTCGCCCGCACCTGGCGCACGAAATGGAAGACCTTCGCGGTCTCGGTCAGAGACAGCGCCGTCGTCGGCTCGTCGAGGACGATCAGTTCCGCCTGCTTGTAGATGGCGCGCGCGATCGCCACGCCCTGGCGTTCACCGCCCGACAACTGGCCGACGATCGAGTGCGGCGTGAATACTTTCGAGGTGAAGCCTATCTCACGCATCAGCCGACTCGCCTCTTCGATTTCCTTGCCGACCTTCAGCCAGCCGAGAAAACCGGTGAGTTCGCGGCCCATGAAGATGTTGCGCACGATCGTCTGCTGCACGGCCAGCGCCCGGTCCTGGAACACCGTTTCGATGCCGGCCTCGCGCGAACGTGCCGCACTCCATCCGGTCACCGGCTTGCCGCGCACGAGGATCTCGCCGCTGGTCGGCTTGACCACGCCCGACAGGATTTTGATCAGCGTCGACTTGCCGGCCCCGTTGTCGCCGATAAGGCCGACCACCTCGCCGCGGTCGACGCTGAGATTGACCCCGCCAAGTGCGTAGACGTGGCCGTAGGACTTGGCGATATTGCGCAGTTCTATGAGACGTTCGGCCATCGGATCCTCGCTTGATTGTTACGCATCAGCGGTCCCGCCGGCCGGGGCCTGATCCCGGCCGACGGCTTGGGAGCTCAGCGCAGCGCCTGCTTGGCGAGTTCCGCGACGATCTCGTAATTCTCCGGCGTGACGAAGCCGGCGCCGGTGTCGACATTCATCGGCGCCAGACCCAGCACCACTTGCTGGCATAGGCTGAGGATCGGCAGATAGCCCTGCAGGAACGGTTGCTGGTCGGCCGTCAGCTGCACCCAGCCGCCCTTGAAGCCTTCGACGATCTGCGGGCTGGTGTCGAAACCGAAGTTGAAGATATCGCCAGGCTTGCGCCCTGCCGCCTGCATGTAGGTTGCGACATTGCCGAGCATCTGGCCGCCGGGATAGCCGACCGCCTTGATATCCGGGTGATTGAGGAGCGCCGCCGTGATCACCGGAATGGCGAGGTTGGGGTCGGAAGCCCATTCGCCGCTCGGCGGCGAGGACAGCTGGATGACCTCGACCCCCGCTTCCTTCAGCGCCGCCACCGTGGCGCGTTCGCGCGCGCCGCGGTTCTCGTTCTCGAACGGGCCGATCATGATTGCCTTGTCGCCGGCCTTGAGCTTGCCGAGCTTGAACGCTTCGACGCCGAGCGCGCGACCCTGCTGTTCCTGCTGCGCGCCAATATAGCCGCCACCGAATGCGGCCGTCACCTTCGGCACCGGAACGTTCTGGTACATCATCTTGATGCCGTCCTTATGCGCCTCTTCGGCGAGCGGCATGATCGCGGCGTCGCCCGGATGGCCCATCATGGCGATGCCCTGAGGCTTGACCGCGACCGCTTCACGCAATTGCTGCACCATCTTCTCCGCGTCCCACTGGGAGAAGATGTAGTCGACCTTGGGCCCGAGATCGGCCGCGGCCTGCTTGGCGCCATTGTAGACGATGGTGCCGAAGGCGTCGCCCTCGGCGCCGCCGACGAAGAAGCGGATGTGAACGTCCTTGCACCATTGGGCGTCCAGCGCCTGCGCCGGCAAGGTGGAGATTGCGGCGGTAAGCGCCGTGGCCGCCGCCACGACGGTCGTGCGCAGAAGTGTCGTTCTGATCGCGATGCTCATGCACGTTCCTCCCATTGTTTCCCTCGTCAGCCGAGGGGCCTTTGAACGATTGCTTTGGCAGTACCACTTGCGGCCGGCTCCTCCCGCCGACCGATCCTCACGCCGGATTTGGCAGGTAGCTCGCACCTCCCCGGCATAGCTTGAGATACTCCAGCGCCCGCGCCTGCCCCGTGATCTCGAGGTCGCCGCGATAGACCGGATCGTGCCAGCCTTCGATGTCGATGGCGCCCTTGTACCCGGCCAGCCGCAATTCGCTGATCACCCGCGTCCAGTCGCTGTCGCCGAAGCCCGGCGTGCGCATCTGTACGAACGGCAGCCGGCCGAACACGCCGTGCTCGCGAATGACATCCCAGCGCACCGTCGCGTCCTTGCCATGGACGTGGAAGATGCGCGGTGCCCATTTGCGGATCTGCGGCATCGGATCGATCAGATACACGAGCTGGTGGCAAGGCTCCCATTCGAGGCCGAGATTGTCGTCAGGCAACTCGTTGAACATCAGCTCCCAGGCATCCGGATTGTGGGCGATGTTCCAGTCTCCGGCAGCCCAATTGCCGTCCATCGCACAGTTCTCGAAGGCGATGCGAACGCCCTTGTCGGCGGCGCGCCTGGCCAGCGGCCCCCACACTTCGCGAAAGCGCGGCAGGCTGTCTGTCAGCGGCTTGCCGCGGAGCCGGCCGGTAAAGCCGCAGACCATCGAGGCGCCGAACAAATGCGCATTGTCGATGACCGTCTCCCAAGCCTGGAGCACGCCACGATCGACATCGCCGCTCTCCAGCGGATTGCCGAACACGCCGAGCGAAGACACCGTGACATCGGCATCGCCGATCGACTCGCGGATCTGGCCGGCCAGCCGGGGCAGGTCCTTGCCGCCCAGCGTCTGCCAGAAGAAGGGCTGAATGCTCTCGAAGCCGAGCGGCAGGATTGCCTTGATGTAGGCGGCCGGGTCGTCGAGGTTGGCCCGCACCATGGTGCCGATCCTGATGTCGAGAAGCGGGTTTGGCATCATTGTGCTTCCTTTGCGATCATCACGCGACGTCCGGTTTCGGCGCTCTCGATGGCGCCAAAGACCATGGCCAGGCTCTTGATGTTGTCGGCGCCGCGCGTTTCCGGCTCGGTGCCGGTCTCGATGGCATGCATGAAATCCCTGATGATGCCGAGATGGCCCTCGACGCGGTCGGCGGGATCGAGCGCAGGCACCTCGAGTGGCTGGATTTTGTCGAACATGCCGTCGCGGCCCGGCACCACCACTTCCGCCTTCAACCCGTCATGGCCGTCCCAGATCAGGCTGCCGCGCTCGGCGACGACGCGCCAGCTGCCCTCCCAACTGGTGCGGAAGCCGGCCGCGCACCAGCTGCCCGCATAAGTGAAGACCTTGCCGCCACCGAGATCGAAGACCGCGCTGGCCGACGAGCCCTGTCGGTACCAGGAATTGGCCGGTTCCCATTCCTGGCAATGGACGCCGGCCGGCTCGCCATCGACCATGTAGCGGGCGGCGTCGAATGTGTGGATCGCCATGTCGAGCAGCAGCACATGCGCCATCTCCTCGCGAAAACCGCCGAAATGCGGCGCAACGAAAAAGTCGGCGTGGATGCTGGTCGGCTTGCCGATGGCGCCGGAGTCCAGAAACCTCCGGATGCGTCTGACATTGGCGACGTAGCGGCGGTTTTGGACGACGGCATGGATGCGCCCGGCCTGGCGGGCGGCCTCGACGATGGCGCGGGCATTTTCCGGGCTATCGGCGAGCGGCTTTTCCGTCAGCAGATGGCAATGATGGGCAAAGGCGGAAAACGCAACGTCGCGCCGGGCGGCGGGAACCACTACATCGAACACCGCTTGCGGTCGGGTCTGGTCGAGCACGGCGTCGAGGCTGGTGCCGATGACGGCACCACCGAGGTCGTATTCTCGCGCCCTCGCCTTCGCCCTGTCGGCATCGAGGTCGACAAGGCCGACAATGGCAAGCCCATCGATCCGCCGCGCGGCATCGAGCCAGGCCTTGCTCATCGCTCCGCAGCCGACCAGGACGGCGTCGATCATCCAGCACTCCTCCCTCTCGGCCCCTCCAGGCCGATCGTCCCGGCGTTCACGGCATTACCGTAAACGTTTTTCCGTAAACGTTTACGAGAACACACCCGAAGGCGTAGAATGTCAATCGGCAGCCCACGAAAATCGTCGTTGCGCCTTGGCCCGGGCGGCCACCGGTGCTAGCCAAGCATGGGGAGAAACAGTCACTTGGCGTCCAGCATTCACGACCTTGCCCGTCACCTGAACATTTCGATCGGCACGGTATCGCGGGCGCTGAACGGTCGCGCCGACGTCAATGCCGACACGCGCCAGCGCGTGCTCGAGGCGGCCAGGGCTCTCAACTATTCACCGAACCAGTCCGGCCGCAGTCTCAGGCAAGGCGCCACTCGTTCGATCGCCTTCATGCTGCAGCCGCATCCGGGCGACCAGGAATATGGCGAGCCGTTCTTCATTCCGTTCCTGACTGGGTTGCAAGGCCGGCTCGCCGAAAGCGGGCTTGACCTGATCGTGGTGATGGGCGCGCCGGGCGACTATCAGCAGGAGCGCCTGCGGCGTGTCGTCGAGACGCGTCGTGCCGACGCGGTGGTGCTGGCCTGGACGCGGCGCGAGGACGAACGCATCGACTATCTCACCCAGGCCGGCTTCCCCTTCGCCACGCTCGGTCGCAGCCGCTCCGGCGACAAGACCTATCCCTCGCTCGATCTCGATTTCGAAAAAGCAGGCGCCGACGCGGTCGACCGGCTGGTGGCGCGCGGCCATCGCCGCATCGCCGCCATCCGCCCATCGCTCGATCTCAATTTCGGCTATCTGTTCGTCGACGGCTATCGCAAGGCCTTGCGCAGGCATGGCATCGCCGTCGATCCCGGTCTGATCGCCGACGGCTTCATCAACGAGGCCGGGGGCTACGAAGTGACACCGCGGGTGATGCGCTGCAAGGACCCGCCGACCGCCATCATCTTCAACAATGACGCCATGGCGCTTGGCGGGTGCAAGGCGCTGGCCGAGATGGGCATCAAGCCGGGTCACGACATGGCGGTGACCGTCATCGTCGATACGCCGCTCTGCCGCTATTTCTCGCCGGCGCTGACTGCTTTCCGCCCGGCGCTGCAGCCGATGGGACGGCGGCTCGCCGAAATGCTGCTGGCGTCGCTTCCTGCCTTCGCCGGCGCGGAGGGCCCGCGCATCATGCGCGAGGTCTGGCCGCTGGAGCTAATTGCGCGCGATAGCGATTGATCATACTGATCCCGGTGCGGATCGAGGCTGCGGCTGCCTGAAGCAAAGCGACGCCTGGGAGGAACCCTCACGAGTGAACCTCAGGGAGGGTGCGCCGCTGCCGTATGGCGCTTTGTGGCGTTTGCATCCGATGACTGGCGCGCGTACGCGAAGCCTGTCCACGACCGCTCTTTCGCTCGCTTTGAGGTCTCGTTGGCCGCGAGGTAGACTGCTCGCATGACCTTCAGGCTTGTCTTCCTTGGCACCTCGGCCAGCGTGCCCTCGGCCGAGCGCAACCACCCGGCGCTGCTCATTGAAGCCGGCAGTCAACGGGTGCTGGTCGATTGCGGGGAAGGCACCCAGCGTCAGCTTCTGCGTAGCGGCGCCGGATTCAGGCGACTTGATCGCCTGCTCCTCACGCACGCGCATTTCGACCACGTGCTCGGGATTCCGGGCTTATTCTCGACGCTTCGGCTCCGGCAGAGCGAGGACCTTGTGACCATTCATGGCAGCGCCGACACTCTCGACGTCATCGCCCGCATGCTCGCTGGCCTTTGGGGTGAGGGACGCGCGCCGATCCCGCTGCAACTCGTGCCGCTTATTCCCGGACGCGTGTTCGAGGTGGATGAGTTCACGGTCGACTGCTTTCAAGTTCGCCATCGCGACACCGACAGCTACGGCTTCATCTTCGAGACGCCGGCGCGTCGTCACCTCCGCCCGGACCGCTTGGTGGCTCTGGGCGTGCCAGCCGGTCCGATCCGGAAGGACCTGGCCGAAGGCCGCTCGATTTCTCTCCCCGACGGCAGAATGATTGCACCCGAAGCCGTCCTCGGACCACCCGAAGCTGGCAAGAAACTGATCATTGTAGGCGACGTCGAAACCATCGATGGATTGGCCGACCAGGTGAGCGGCGCCGACCTGCTGGTCATCGAAGCCACATTCCTGGAACGAGATGCAACGATGGCGCGCGACTACGGACATCTGACAGCTGCGGAGGCAGCTTCGCTCGCAGCGACCAGCGATGTAAAGCAGCTCGTTCTTACCCACATCTCCGGCCGCTATCGCGACGAAGAAATTCTCGCGGAAGCCGTCCGGACATTTGCGAACAGCCTTGTCGCGACGGATTTCATGACCCTCACCGTCTAGTCCCGCGCTATGGACAGCCCCGCGAGAAGCGGAGCGTATGCGGCGAGCCTGCGGGATACGAATTCCGTGAGGAGCCGCACGCGCTTCGTCTTGCGTGTCTCCCCCTGCGTGAGAAGCCAGAGCGTTCCATACATGTGCAGGTCGGTGCCCGGCACCCTCGCCAGCAGGGGGTCGGCATCTCCGACGAAGCACGGCAGCGTCGTGATCCCGAGCCCTTGCCGTACCGCAACGATCTGCGCCGCGCTGTCCGTGGTCCTGAACGGAACCCCCGTGGTGCGAACCTCACCCTCGCGGGCCCAATCCGGAATTCCATGAATGCTTATGACGATCCACCGGATGGGGTCCCGCGCCCCCGCTCGCCACGCAGCCAGTAGATCGCGGGACATGTAGACGCCGCCGAGCAGCTCCGGTCCTTTCAGGCCGTGAAGATTGAGCGGCAGGGTTTTGCGGTCGTAGACGACGCGGATCGCCACGTCGGCCTCTCGATTGGTCAGATTTGCCAGTTCGCCGGCCGACAAGATTTCCATCTCGATGTCCGGATGCAGACGCGCGAAATCGGCGAAATCCGGCATCAGCAGGTGTGTCGCGAGGGGCGGTGCCAGCGTCACCCGCAGAAGCCCGCGCACGCTCTCGTCGCGCCCGAAGACGCGCGTCTCCAGCAAGTGCGACGACGCTTCCATCTGGTCCGCGAACTCGAGGACCTCCTCGCCCGCAGCCGTCAGGCGGTAGCCCGAAGGCAGCTTTTCGAACATCCGCGCCCCGAGGCGTTCCTCAAGTTGGGCGACGCGTCGCAGCACGGTCGAGTGGTTCACACCGAGGCGCTCGGCGGCGGCCCGCACCGAGCCTCCACGCGAGACGGCAAGAAAGTGGCGAATGTCATCCCAGTCGATCATGGTGCAATCCCGCACCGCGTGGTGCGCTTTCCAAAGTCCGTATCGAATGCATCGTACAGCAGTACGGCCGCCATCATAGCTTATATCGACGAGCGCGACCCAATTCCGAACGACTGATTCCGATCGTCGCGGCCGGCGTCAGTCGTCCAGCCGGATCGATTTTGCACCACCGATGTGCGCGCTTCCGCACTCAACAACTGACGCCGGCGGACCCATTTCGAGGTTCTCGGAGGCAGATGCTGTCCGACATCACAAAAGGAGAAGTCATGGGAAAGCTAGACGGTAAAGTTGCAGTCGTCACAGGCGGATCGAGCGGCATGGCGCTGGCGAGCGCCAAGCGGTTCGTCGAAGAAGGCGCCTACGTTTTCATCACGGGCCGGAGGCAGGAGGCGCTGGACGAGGCCCTCAGGCTGATTGGCCGGAACGTGACCGGCGTGCGCGGCGATGCGGCCAATCTCGACGACCTCGACCGCCTGTTCGACACGGTCAAGCGGGAAAAAGGCAAGATCGATGTCCTGTATGCGAGCGCCGGCATGGGCGAAGCCGTCCCACTGGGCGAGATTACCGAGCAGCATTTCGATGCGACCTTCGGCCTGAATACGCGCGGCACGCTGTTCACGGTTCAGAAGGCGTTGCCGCTGTTCAACGATGGCGGATCGATCTTCATGACCGGATCAGTGGCTTCGGCGAAAGGTTTTCCTGGTTACAGCGTGTATGCGGCGAGCAAGGCGGCGTTGCACGCATTCGCACGCGGGTGGCTCAACGAACTGAAGAGCAGGAATATCCGGGTGAACGTGCTGCACCCGGGGCCGATCGCCACACCGATGCAGGACCAAGTTCTCACCGAGGAGGCGAAGCGGATGTTCGAATCCCTGATCCCGCGGGGAAAGATGGGGCGTCCCGAGGAAATTGCGGCGGCCGCGCTGTTTCTGGCTTCAGACGATTCGAGCTTCGTGAATGGGCTGGAGTTGTCTGTCGACGGAGGTTTCTCGGCCATCTGAAATCGCGTCGCCATGAAGCGAAACGGATAACCCCAGCGCCGTTGAGGCAGGGGAATCAATATCAACATGGATCAGAGAAGTATCATGAGCTATGCGATTGTAGGATTCGGTAAGATTGGCCAGGCCCTCGCCCACGCCTTCGCCCGTAAAAACATCGAGGTGGCCGTCGCGAGCCGCCGGCCGCCCGAGGCGTTGGCGCCGCAGGCTGGGGCGATTGGACCCACGGTCGTCGCCAAGTCGCTGCGGGACGCGCTCGAGGCCGACACGATCATCTTGGCGGTCCCGTTCGGCGAGCATCGCGAGGTTGCGAAGGCCCTGCCGAGTTGGAAAGGCAAGACGGTCATCGACGCGATGAACGCGTTAGTCCCCCCTGAGGAGTTGGACGGTCTCCCGTCCTCCGCCTTCGTCGCGAAGGCGTTCACCGGCGCCAAGTTCGTGAAAGGCTTCAATCACCTGATTGCGGCCACTTTGGCAGCCGATCCGATCGTCGAGGGCGGGCACCGGGTCGTCTTTCTGTCGAGCGACGACGAGGACGCGATCGCTCCCGTGGCGGCCTTGGCCAAACAACTCGGGTTCGCACCCGTCAAGCTGGGAAAGCTCAACGAGGGTGGCGCGCTGGTGCACGCACGCGGCCGCGTTTGGGGCCAGCTCATCTTCCAGGATTTGTTCAAGAAGGAGCAGTAATCGATGTACGATCGTGTGATTTGGCCCGAGAAGCACGATCCCAAAACGTCGGCCATCTATGCGCTCAATGACATCGACGCGAAGGCGCCCCCTCAAGTGGTATGGAGGCTGCTGGCCCACGCCGAGAACTGGTCGAGCTACTTTCCTGCCGAGGATCAGGTCAAGATCCTGACCGATGAGCCGGAACTTGCGCTCGGAGCCAAATACAGCCGGGTGACGGTCGGATTCCCGATGAGTCTGGTCGTGACGGAATGCGAGCCCTTCCGCAGGCTTGCATGGGCGACGACCGTCGATGGCGACGAGACCGGCTCGAGCGCGTACCACGGCTGGGTCATCACTCCCACGAGCGATGGTTGTCATGTGCTGACCGAGGAGACACAGCAAGGCCCCCGGTTCCTCGAGGAACTCGGACGCAAGCATCCCGGTGCGCTCTACCGCTATCACCAGAAATGGGTCGAAAGCCTCGCCCGCGCGGCGGAGGCGGATGTCGCGAAAAAGGCAGGTTAGTGCATTTGTCCTGAAGCCTGGGCCGCACGGGCCAGGTTTCAAGGCTCTCGGTCGAGGGGAACGATGCGCTTCAGCGCATCGATCGCCTTAGCCGCTCACAACAACAACAGGAGATGAATGACATGAATATCAAACTCAAGGGCCGGACGGCGATCGTCACCGGGTCGACGGCAGGCATCGGCCGCGCCACCGCGGAGGGTTTAGCTCGCGCCGGGGCGTCGGTCGTCATTAATGGCCGTGGGAATGCCCGGGTCGACGAGGCGGTGCGGCAGATGCGCCAGTCTTTCCCGGACAGCGAGATCTCCGGCGTCGCCGCCGATCTGTCGACCGCGGAGGGCGCCGACACATTCTTCGCGCAGGCGCCCGACGCCGATATCCTCGTGAACAATGTGGGTACGGCTCACATCCGGGACTACAACGGCGTCGAGGACATCGCGAAGATCCCCGACGAGGACTGGCTTGGCCTGTTCCAGCTGAACGTGATGAGCGGCGTGCGCATGACGCGTCACTACGTGCCGCGCATGGTGGCGAAGGGCTGGGGCCGCGTCGTGTTCGTGAGCAGCGAGTCCGCGGTCAACATTCCCAAGGAGATGCTCGACTACGGCATGACCAAGACCGCGCAACTCGCGATCTCGCGCGGTCTTGCCGAGGCGGTCGCGGGCACGGGTGTCACCGTCAACGCCGTCCTGCCGGGACCTACCCGGTCTGAGATCCTGGGTGACTTTATGGCGAAGCAGGCTGAGGCAAACGGAACCATGCAAGAGGAAGCCGAACAAGGCTTCTTGAGGACTATGCGTCCGACCACCCTCATCCAGCGTTTCGCGACCACCGACGAGGTCGCCAACATGATCGTCTATGTGTGCTCGGAGCAGGCCTCCGCAACCACTGGCGCGGCTCTGCGCGTGGATGGCGGCGTGATCCGCTTCGTCGCCTAAGCGTCTAGCCTCGCCCGGCAGCGGCGGTGTCGGTCTGTGTCAACAGCCATGCAAACAGTGCCAGCGACGTAACACCAGGCGCGAGCCACCACCCGCCCTCCCTTCGCGAACCCACGTCCAGAAGCTGAAACAGCCGGCGATCTCGAAGAACGCGGCGGCGAGATAGACAATCGCGGTTTTGATCACCGGCGCTTCCTTCGACCTGTAAGGGGCGCGTCGCCGGACACCGGCTCCGCCATGTCCTTGAGGATCACGCAGTCCGGTCCTGGGCCTCCGCAGCAGATTGCATCGCAGCGTTCGATGAAATCGGCCAAGGTGCGTTCCAGTCCTTTCAATTCCACGACCTTCTCGCGTACCGCGCCGAGATGAACCTGCGCGATGGAGCGCGCCTCCATGCACGACCGGTCACTATCCTCCGTCAGCTTGACCAGCGAGCGGACCTGTTCGATTGGAAATCCGAACTCGCGACATTGCCGGACGAAAGCCAGCCGTCTGCGGTCGGGCTCGTCGTAGGTCCGTTGGCCGCCGGCACGCCGTGCCGGAACAGGTAGCAGCCCGATCTCCTCATAGTAGCGGATAGTGGGCGCGTTCGTGCGGGTTCGCTGCGCGAGTTCGCCTATTTTCATGACGTCGGCTCCTTGTTCGAAAGGACTTGAACCTCAAGCTACTTGAGGCCTTATGTTCTGGCTAGAACCGATCGCCAGGAGAGGGAACGAGAATGAAACCGCACGAAGCCCTGGCCGGCCATCGAGCCGATCGTTGTCGCTGCGCTTATCGCGCGATAGCCGCCGAGCGATATTTGACACTCGAAGGAGGAAGTCGATGACAAACACTAACGCCAATGGCCGCTCATGGCGGAGAGCCATCGGCATCGGCGTGGTCATTGCGGTGATTACAGCCATCGTGATGCTTGCACTGACAGCTGCCGGCGCATCGCCTTTTCCAAAACCACCTTCGCTGGCTTTCGCGGAGACCTTGTTGGGCCGGTCGCTGCCGTTGCCGGTAGGCTTGCTGTTCCACGCCGCCTACGTGACATTCTGGGCGGTGATCTTCGTACGCTATTTTTCGCGGCGCGATCTCACGACGGCATTGGCGCTCGCCGGAGCACTTTGGCTGGTGATCCTTGTGGTCTTCTTCCCGTTCGTAGGGTGGGGGCTTGCAGGATTCAATGTCGGTCCGAAACTTATTCCGGCGTCGTTCGTGCCGCACTTGGTGTTCGGACTATTGCTCTGGGGACTGGACAAATATCTGCCACACAAAGCCTTGCGCACTTCGCATTCCAGTTGAACTGCGGTTGTTTCAGCAAATGCGTCGTTCGACGACTATCGATGTCTATCGCTGAGCAGCACTTTCCTGGAGCCCGCTACAACGCCGAGCGAATGCCGACATGAAGACCGTCAAAAAGTTACGCTTCTGATTTTAAAGAGAAAATCGTCGCAAAAAATTTAGGGGTTTCACCAACTATCGGAGAACGGTCGGTTGATTTCCAGAACTCGGAACGTTTGGCTGCGCCCCGACGCCGCCTGCAAAAATACCGTCAGCTTAGGCAGCCGCGACGGCCCGCATCCTCGGCTGACCTATCCGAGAGTTTGACTGGCCAGAGCATAAGTTACCGGTGTAGCCGCACCGTCGACCGCAAAATCGACGAGGCGTTTGCCCATCGACATGGTCAGTACGGTGTCGAAGACCGGCATTCCGCTGTGCGCCAGAAAGGCGGCGAATTCGCCGCTTCCCATATGCGTGTCCACCCGGAGGAAACTGCCCGAATGATCGGCGATGTGCGGCCGGACCACGGCGATGGCATCGGTATCTCGCTCCGCTAGGACCGGACCGATGACATGGCCGCGGCCGAAGGGCCGGCAGAGAGCGAAGGCCTTGAGCGCCCCCTCGTCGAAGAGCCCGTAGCCAAGAGATTGTTCGAACAGCTTTTCGACAAGTGCCGCTCTATGCACTCCGAAACCGACCGCATCGAGCGCGATGATCGCCGGCAAGTGCTCGGCCACCAGCCGACGCACCTCGACACACTCCCTGTCTATTCCAGCCGCCGTGGCGGCGCGGGCAATCCCATGGCAGTGATAGACGGTCTTCTCCGGCTTGAAGTCGAGCGAAAGATAGAGCCGCTTTGCCGCCCGGGTCGCATTGAGACGCAAGTCGCGCCCGACCACGTTTTCGAAGACCCGCTTCATCAGCCACTGGCCGGCTCCCAGCGTCTGCAGCCGCGGCGAGGTGATGACCATGCCCACGGTCGCGAAACCGGTGCCATGCGGGAACCACATGGCCGAGCCGAGCACCCGGCCGATCTCGTCGAGCGCAACGAACCCCCGTCCCGATTCGCGCAGGAATTGCCAGTCCTCGGCGCGATGCGGCCATCCCACGGATAGAGAGTGCGCGTGCAACCGGTCGAGTTCGACGCCTTCGATGTCGCCGATCCGCATCGAGAAGGCATCGATTTTCAAGCTTCCGGACGGCTTCAATTCCATGCCTCTGAAAGACCGCGTAACGAGTGACACACAGGGCACCCATGCTCCTGCCAACGCTAAAACAAACTACCGATACGATTTGCTAGAAAGCCGCGCACCAACGCAAGATTCGACTGAAACACTTCCGCTTTCGGCACGCAATCGCGAAAGAAGGCGCACATCCTCCTTCGAATTGTTGCAGCCTATGGTCGACGGCACCAATCCGGCGCACCCAAATGTTTTGAGGGCAGGAATGGACGTCTTCGATATTCTCGACCGCCTCGTCGCCTTTCCATCGGTCGCCGGCAAGCCAAACGATGATATCGCAGGGTGGATCGGGGCCTACCTCGCGGGGCACGGAATAAAGGTCACCCTACTTCCAGGGCCGGAGGGTAACCGCTCCAATCTTTTTGCAACGATCGGCCCCGCCGATGTGCCGGGCTACATCCTGTCTGGCCACATGGACGTCGTTCCCGCTGGCGAGCCGCAATGGACCTCTGCTCCTTTCACGCTGCGCCCGGACGGCGAACGCCTTTACGGACGCGGCACCACGGATATGAAGGGCTTTCTTGCCGCTTCGCTGGCGGTGGTGCCTGCGTTGGCGCGGCTGCGCCTTGCCAGGCCGATCCACCTCGCCTTCTCCTACGACGAGGAGATTGGGTGCCGCGGTGTGCCGCATCTCATCGCCCGGCTTCCCGACCTTTGCGCAAAGCCGCTCGGCGTGATCGTCGGCGAGCCGAGCGGCATGCGCGCCGTGCGTGGCCACAAGGGCAAGGCGGCCGCCCGCGTGATTATCAAGGGGCGCTCGGGCCATTCCTCCCGGCCCGATCTCGGGCTCAACGCCATCCATGCGATGTCCGAAGTGCTCGCCGCTGCCGTGAGTGAAGCCGAGCAGCTGACGCATGGTCCTTTCAACCCTGTCTTCGAGCCAGCCTATTCTTCGCTGCAGGCCGGCGTGATCGCGGGCGGACGGTCTGTCAACATCATCTCCGACAGCTGCACGCTGGACCTCGAGGCGCGTGCCATACCCGGTGTCGACCCTGCCAGCCTGCTCGCGCCGGTCAAGGCGCGGGCCGAAGCACTCGCGGCCGGAGGCTTTCGGATAGAGTGGGCGCCAATGAGCGCCTATCCGGCGCTATCGCTGCCGCAAGACGCGAGCCTGGCGGCACTGCTGGGCGAGTTGACCGGCGAAGCGCCGCTTGCCGCCGTCAGCTACGGCACGGAGGCCGGGCTCTACCAGGCTGCCGGCTTCGACGCGATCATCTGCGGCCCGGGCGACATTGCCCGCGCCCACAAGCCGGACGAATTCATTCTCGCCGGTGAACTCGCCGCCTGCCAGCGGATGATCGAAGCGCTGGGTGTCCGTTGCACGGCCTGAAGGGGAACCGGAAATGACATTCCTGTTCAATTCCGATGCGCGGCGCGGCGCGGTCTTCGCCGACGCTTTCGCCAAAGAATTGCCGGACATCCCCTTCGCGATTGATGCTGGGACAGTCGATCCCGACACCGTGCGTTACCTGATCACCTGGACGGTGCCGGAGAACCTCGCCCGCTACAGGAACCTGGAAGTCCTGTTTTCAATCGGCGCTGGTGTCGACCAGTTTCGCCTCGAGGCGGTGCCTGGGAAGGTGAAGATCGTGCGCATGGTCGAGGAGGGCATCGTGCGCATGATGCAGGAGTATGTAACGCTGGCCGTACTTGCCCTGCACCGCAACCTGCCGGCCTATCTGGCGCAGCAGCGCGCCGGCGAATGGCGTGACGTCCTGCAACTCCAGGCCGGATCGCGCCGGATCGGCGTGCTCGGCCTTGGGCAGCTCGGCCAGGCCGTCCTTGACCGGCTGAAGCCCTTCGGGTTTCCCCTCGCCGGCTGGAGCCGCTCGCCGCGGCAGATCGAAGGCGTGACCTGCCATCACGGCGAGATCGGGCTGGAGAGGATGCTCATGGCCAGCGACATATTGATCTGCCTGCTGCCGCTGACCGAGGACACCCGCAGCTTCCTCGATGCCGACCTGTTCGCGAAACTGCCCGAAGGCGCGGCGCTCATTCACACAGGTCGGGGGCCGCAGCTCGACCACGCCGCGCTTGTCACCGCACTCGACCGCGACCGCCTTTCAGCGGCGATGATCGACGTGACCGATCCTGAACCCCTGCCTGCGGACCATCCGTTCTGGTCGCATCCAAAGATCATCCTCACCCCGCATGTCGCCAGCGTCACCCAGCCCGCGACCGCCGCACGCGCCGTCATCGACAACATCAGGCGCCACCGCGACGGTGTCGAGCCGATCGGGCTCGTCGACCGGTCGCGCGGTTATTGAAGTCCAACCAGAAAGGCCGTCCTCATGTCGCTGCTCAAAACCGTCGATACCAACCCAAGCTTTTCGCCACGCGAATCCAAGGCGCTGCCTGAGCGGCTGATTGCCGGCGACCCTGCCTTCAAGACCTGGGCGCAGGATGTCGCCAAGAACGACCTCGTCCATACAGGCGTCTGGGAAGCGACCCCAGGCGAAACGCGCTCGATCAAGGGGGAGACATTCGAGTTCTGCCACATCCTCTCCGGCGTGATAGAAATCACGCCCGATGCCGGCGCGACGATGACCTACCGCGCCGGCGACAGTTTCGTGATGAAGCCTGGCTTCACCGGTATTTGGAAAACGATCGAAACGGTGCGCAAGATCTACGTGACCGTGGGATGACAGAATCCGAGCGAGGTGCTGGCCGGCGCGGAAGATTTTGCCGTCCCCCGCACCCAGCACACAACATTCGTCGGTGGCGGAACCCCGAACAGCGCATGCTGCGTGCCGGGACGCGCTAGGCTCCTGCCGATGCCGCGGAGTGGTTGTCGATGAGCCTGAGCTTCGATCCCGATACGATCCCCCTTCCCGTCGGTCATTTCATCGGCGGGGAGTTGATCTCGGCTGAGGACGGGATCGAGATATGCCGCCCGTCGGATGGCAAATCATATGTTGCCTGTCCCGTGGCCGGCATAGACATGGTCGACCGTGCGGTGGAGAGCGCCAAGACCGCGCTGAAGGCCAGCAACTGGGGCGGCGTCCGGCCGCGTGAGCGCACCAAGGCACTCCAGGCCTGGGCCGATCTGATCGAAGCGGAAGCGGCAACACTGGCCAAGATCGAGGCGCTGTGCTCGACCCGACCCGTCGGCCAGCTTGTCGCCGGCGACATCGCCATTACCGCCGAGCAGATCCGTTTCTTTGCCGAATTCGCCGACAAGGAAGGCGGCGACTTGGCGCCGACCGACGACGGCAGTCTCGGCATGATCATGAGCGAGCCCTATGGCGTGGTCGGCGCGATCACGCCCTGGAATTTTCCCCTGTCGATGGCCGGGTGGAAGCTCGGTCCGGCATTGGCGGCGGGCAACGCGGTTGTGCTGAAGCCCTCCGAGATGACGCCGTTCTCGACCGTCTACATCGCGCAGCTCGCTGTCAGGGCTGGCCTGCCGGCTGGGCTCGTCAACGTGGTCCTGGGCGATGGTCCGACGACCGGCACGGCGCTGACCGGTCATCCCGACATCGCCAAGGTCTCCTTCACCGGCTCGACCCGCGCCGGATCGGCCATCATGGAGAATGTCGCCCGCACCGGCGTCAAGCCATTGACGCTGGAACTCGGTGGCAAGAGCCCGCAGCTCGTCTTTGCCGATGCCGATCTCGACAAGGCGGCCATCGCAATTGCCGGCAGCGTCACGTTCAACGCCGGCCAGGCCTGCGTGGCCGGCACGCGCCTTATCGTCGAGAAAAGCGTCGCCGAAAGGCTGACGGCCGCTATCCTGGGAAAGATGAAGGCGGTGCGGCCCGGCCCGACCTGGGATGCGACGACGCAGTACTCCCCCATCATCTCCGAACGACAGCGGGCGCGTATCGACGGCATCGTGCGGGCAGCGGTCGAGGCAGGCGGCGAATGCCTGACTGGCGGCAATGCCATGGACCACGCCGGCTATTTCTACGAGCCGACGCTGATTGGAGGTGTCGACCAGTCCAATCCTGCAATCGTCGAGGAAATCTTCGGCCCGGTCCTGACGGTGCAGACCTTCGAGACCGAGGAGGAGGCGCTGGCGCTGTCGAGCCATTCGACCTACGGGCTGGCTTCCGGCCTGTTCACCTCCGACCTCTCCCGCACCATCCGCTTCGCGCGCAAGCTCGAAGCAGGCACCGTCTGGGTCAACCGCTACAGCCGCTCGCGCGACCATATCCTGCCGACCGGCGGCTACAAGCGTTCCGGCATCGGCAAGGACCTCGGCCGTGAAGCCTATCTCGCCAATCGAAGGACCAAAAGCGTCCTGATCAGCCTCTAGAGAGATGCCGATGAAGTCCTATTCGATCGCCCTGATCCCCGGTGACGGCATCGGCCGCGATGTGACCGCCGCCGGCTGGTCTGTGCTGGATACGGCGGCCAGGCACGCAGGTTTTACCCTGGCCGGAACCGATTTCCCCTGGTCCTGCAAGTTCTACAAGGACACTGGCCGTATGATGCCGGAGGACGGCATCGAAACCTTGCGCGGCTTTGACGCCATCTTGCTCGGCGCGGTCGGCTGGCCGATGGAGGTGCCGGATTCCGTCTCGCTTCACGGCCTGCTGCTGCCGATCCGCAAGGCATTCGTGCAATATGCCAACATCCGGCCGCACCGCCTGCTGCCGGGTGTGACGGGGCCGCTGCGGGCCGAGAGCTTCGACATTTTGTGCATTCGTGAGAATACGGAAGGCGAATATTCGGGCGCCGGCGGGCGTGTGCATCAAGGCACTCTGGACGAGGTCGCCGTGGAGACCTCGATCTTCACCCGCGCCGGCGTCGAGCGCATCCTGCGCTTCGGTTTCGAGCAGGCGCGGACACGGCGCGGCAAGCTGGCCTCCGTCACCAAGTCCAACGCGCAGAAATACTCGATGGTGTTCTGGGACGAGATCACGCGAAAGCTGGCTGCGGAGTACTCTGACGTCGTTGTGACCAGCTATCATGTCGACGCGCTGGCCGCGCGCATGATCATGGCGCCGGAGAGCCTCGACGTGGTCGTCGCCTCCAACCTGTTCGGCGACATCCTCACCGACATCGGCGCGGCGATCCAGGGCGGGCTCGGCTACGCCGCCTCCGCCAACATCAACCCCGACCGCTCGGCGCCGTCCATGTTCGAGCCGGTGCACGGCTCCGCGCCCGACATCGCGCATCTGGGCATCGCCAACCCGATCGCCGCCATATGGTCCGGCGCGATGATGCTGGAACATCTCGGCGAAACAGCCGCCGCTGGCCGCATCATGAAGGCCATCGAAGCGACAACCGCGCGCGGCATTGGAACAGTTCCCGGGAAGGACAGGACGGAAGCCATCACAGCGGCCGTCGTCGCGGCACTCACCTGATTGCAAGGCATTTTCGATGAAAAACCTGAAAGACGAAGATCTCTTCCGCGAAGCCGGCCTGATCGGCGGCAGATGGGTCGCCGCCGGCTCCGGCAAAACGGTCGATGTGCTCGACCCAGCGACCCAGTCGGCGATCGGCACGGTGCCCGACATGGCCGGTACGGAGACCTGTGCGGCGATAGAGGCCGCGGCTTCCTCCTATCGGGATTGGAGGAAGAAGACCAACGCCGAACGCGCGGCGCTCCTGGAAGCATGGCATGGCCTGATGCTGGCGCATCTTGACGATCTGGCCCTGATCCTCACGACGGAACAGGGCAAGCCCCTGGACGAAGCCAAGGGCGAGATCCGTTACGGCGCATCCTTCGTCAAATGGTTTGCCGAGGAAGCGCGCCGCATCAACGGCCACACCATCCCCTCGCCCACATCCGACCGCCGCATCATCGTCCTAAAGGAACCAGTAGGCGTTTGCGGCATCATCACGCCGTGGAACTTTCCCAACGCGATGATCACCCGCAAGGTCGCGCCGGCGCTGGCCGCCGGCTGCACGGTGGTGATCAAGCCGTCCGAGTTCACGCCCTATTCGGCGCTGGCGCTCGGCGTGCTCGCCGAACGGGCGGGTATACCCGCCGGCGTCATCAACATCGTCACCGGCATGCCTGCCGAGATCGGCAACGAGATCATGGCGAACGAGACGGTTCGCAAGATCTCCTTCACCGGCTCGACGCGAGTCGGTTCGCTGCTCATGCGCGGCGCGGCCGACAGCGTGAAGCGCTTGAGTCTAGAACTCGGCGGCAACGCACCCTTCATCGTTTTCGACGACGCCGACCTCGATCTCGCCGTCGAGGGCGCACTCGTCTCGAAATTCCGCAATGGCGGCCAGACTTGCGTCTGCGCCAACCGCATCCTTGTCCAGGCCGGCGTCTATGAAACCTTCGCCGCGAAGCTCACCGCCCGTGTCAACGCCATGACGGTGGGGCCCGGCACGCAGCCCGGCATCGCGATCGGGCCGATGATCAACATGGCGGCGGTCGAGAAGATCAACCGCCACGTCGAGGACGCGCTCGCCAAGGGTGCCGAGATCGTCACGCAGAAGCCGGCTTTGCCGGAGGGCCTGCAATATGTCGCGCCGCTGGTGCTGACCGGCGCCACGAACGAAATGCAGCTTGCCGACGAGGAGACCTTCGGCCCGGTCGCACCGCTTTTCCGTTTCGAGACGGAAGAGGAAGCGATCGCGCTGGCCAATGGCACGCCCTACGGGCTTGCGTCCTACTTCTACACCGAGAATTTGAAACGCGCCTGGCGCGTCGGCGAGGCGCTAGAGTTCGGCATGGTGGGCTTGAACACCGGCTCGGTCTCGATGGAGGTGGCGCCTTTCGGCGGCGTCAAGCAGTCCGGCCTCGGGCGCGAAGGCGCGCAGGCCGGGATAGAGGAATATCTCGAGATGAAGAGCTTTCATATGGGCGGGCTGGGCTGAAGCCGACCCGGTTGGATCGGAGGTCACTGGATCCGGTCGAGCGCCTTGTAGTAGAGGCCGACAATAGGCAGGAACCAGGGCTTGCCCGAATAGCCCGGGATGGCTGGCCACTCGAGTCCTTTCAGCGGATTGCGGTCGTCGCGGCCAAGCATGGCATCGGCCAGGACCATGCCGAGATGGGTGGAAAGCTGCGCACCGTGGCCGGAATAGCCCATCGCATACCAGACCCCGTCGTGATAGCCGGCGCGTGGGAAGCGGTCCTTGGTCATGTCGACCAGCCCGCCCCAGCAATAGTCGATCTCGACCTTGGCGAGTTGCGGGAAGATCGCGGCAAGGCTTGCCTGCAATATCTGGCCGCTCTTGGAGTCGGAGCGCTGGTCCGATGTCGCGGAAAAGCGTGCGCGCCCGCCGAAGATCAGACGATTGTCGGGTGCGAGCCGGAAGTAGTTGCCGATGTTCATCGAGGTCACGCAAGTGCGGTTGCCAGGCATGATCGCGGCGATCTCCGTGTCGCTCAACGGCCGCGTGGCGATGATGAAGCTGCCGACGGAGATGATCCTGCGGCGGAAATAGCCGAAGTCAGGCGTGGTATAGGCGCCGGTCGCCACCAGCACATTGTCGGCGCTGATGCGGCCACGCGACGTGGTCAACTCATGCCTTTTTCCCACCTGCTTGCGATCCGTCACCGCCGCGTTCTCATGGATAATTGCGCCGTGACGGACAGCCGCCGTGGCCAGCCCGGCGACATAGTGGCCCATATGCATCATGGCGCTCTTCTTCGACAGCATCGCGCCATGGAAAGGCGAACCGATTTCGGACTTGAGATCCGCCGCCGACAGCAGCGCCGTGTCCGGATCCACCTCGGCATGGAGGGCTTCGAAGTTACGGACGATCGATTCGAAATGCTGCGGCTTGGAGGCGAGCTTGAGCTTGCCGGCACGGCGGAAACTGCAGTCGATGCCCTCCTGCGCGACCAGCGCCTCGATCGTGTCGACGGAGTCGTCCAGCGCCCGGTAGAGCGCGATCGCGCGTTCCTTGCCGAGCTCCGCCTTGGCCGAGAGGTAGCTATGGGCAAGCCCGTTGTTCAGATGCCCGCCATTGCGCCCGGATGCCCCCCAGCCCACGCGCTCCGCTTCCAGCACCGCCACCTTGGCGCCGGCCTTCGCCAATTGGAGCCCGGCGGCGAGACCGGTGAAGCCGCCGCCGATGATGGCGGCATCGTAGTGCCCCTCGACCGGGCCTTGCGTCGCGCCGGAAAATACGGGGGCTGTGTCGTGCCAGTAGGAGACCAGCTTCATCGGCAATCCGCCTGTTTTAGAGACCGACCACGCCTGGAAGGCCCGAAATGTCCGATATCTCGACATAGCCGTAATAGGGGTTGGCCGGTTCGTGACCGCGGTTGACCCAGACCTTGTTCTTGATGCCGAGATCGTGCGCCGACATCAGGTCGTAGCGGAATGAGGACGAGCAGTGAAGAACGTCCTCCGGGCCGCAGCCCAGCCTATCGAACATGTATTCGAAGGCCTTGAAGCGGGGCTTGTAGGCCTGTGCCTGCTCGGCCGTATAGACGGCATGGAAGGGCGCGCCGAGCTTCTCGACGTTGGACATGATCTGCGCATTCATGGCGTTGGACAGGATGACCAGCGGAATTTCTTTGGCGACCTTTGCCAAGCCGGCCGGGACATCCGCGTGAGGCCCCCAGGTCGGCACACGCTCATAGACCATCTTGGCGTCGTCGGGGCTGAAGGCAACGCCATTGCGCTTGCAGGTGCGCTCGAGCGCGTTGTGGACGACGTCGGCATAGGGCTTCCAGTCGCCCAGGATCTCGTCGAGCCGGTACGCCGCGAAGTTCTTGATGAACTCCTGCATGCGCGGCTCGTCGAGCCGGCTGCCATAGAGGTCGCGCGCCGCTTCCGCCATCTGGAAGAAGGTCAACGTGCCATAGCAGTCGAAGGTGATATATTTGGGCCTGAAAGAAGCCATGTCCGTCGATCTCCGGTGGAAGCACTTCCGCGTTGGGACGTATTTCATCATAGGCTGGCAGGCGGCGAGCCACCTGACCGAAATAGCCTTCCCGAAAGCAGAAAGTTTCGTATCCGCCTGCTGGTTTGGCACGCTGTAGCATCCCGACGGTCAATGGGCCTGCCTTCCCTGACCTGAAACGCATCCGCCACGGGCGGCGCCAGCACAAGATGCGGCGCACCGCTCACGCTACGGCGAAAGATATCGCCGAAGCCAGCGCCTTCAGACGATCTGCGGCGCGCCGATGGTCGAGACTTACGGCAGACGGAAGGGTGCCTCATGCAGCAGGAAGAGATCAAAATCCACGCGTTCGGGCCGAACCATATCGAGGGCGCGGTGGCGCTTTCGCGTCAAGAGAATTGGCCGCATCGTCCGCAGGACTGGCAGATGGCGTTGCAACTCTCCAGCGGCGCGGTCGCGCTCGGTGACCACGGCCAGGTCACCGGGACCATCCTGGTTACGCCCTATGGCAATGAATGCGCCATGATCAACATGGTGATTGTCGACAGGAATGTGCGAGGCAAGGGGCTCGGTCGCCGGCTGATGGAACAGGCGTTCGCCCTTGCCGAAGACCGTCCGCTGCGGCTTGTCGCGACACGGGATGGCATGCCTCTCTACGAGAAACTGGGCTTTGTGCCCTCCGGCACGGTCGTGCAGCATCAGGGCCAGGTCGCGGAGCTCGATGCGCCTGCGGAGGTGGAGGCCGCGGCCACCGTCGACCTGCCGGAAATCAAGGCGATGGACCGCGACGCCTATGGCGCGGACCGTGAAGCTCTGATCGATGCGCTTGCCGAGCGCGGGGAATTCGCCGTCGTCCGCCGCAACGGCGCCATCGAGGCTTATGCGGCGATCCGCCCGTTTGGACGCGGCGAGGTGATCGGCCCTGTGATCGCCGGAAGTGTCGAGGACGCCAAGGGCCTGATCAGCTTTTTCGCCGCGTCGCGCCCCGGTGCCTTCCTGCGCGTGGATACCGACAGCAGGAGCGGCATCGCCGATTGGCTCACGGAAATCGGCCTCGCCCATGTCGGTGGCGGCGTGACCATGGACCGTCCGTCCAGGCCGGACGCGGCACAGGCGCGGCCAAAAGTTTACGCACTCGCCAACCAGGCGCTCGGCTAGAGCCGGATGATTTCGGATCAAGTCGATCCGAAGTCTGAATCCGGCTCTAAATCAAAGGGATAGGGCATGATGTCGTCCGAAAACCGCTTCACGCTTTTCGGCATCATGCTCTAGCCGGAGGTATCAATGCTCGCCAATTCCCTGATCGAACTCGACCGCGCCCATCTTATTCATCCGGTTTCGTCATATCGCGGCCACGAGGCGCTTGGCGTGCGTGTGCTGAAATCGGCAAAGGGTGCGACCGTGACTGATGCGTCCGGCAAGCAGCTCGTCGACGGTTTCGCAGGATTGTGGTGCGTCAACGCAGGCTACGGTCATGACAGCATCGTCGAGGCGGCGGCACGGCAGATGCGCGAACTTCCCTACGCTACCGCCTATTTCGATCTCGGCTCGGAACCGGCCATCCGCCTCGCCTCGGAACTGGCCGAGCGTGCGCCTGGGGATCTCAATCACGTCTATTTCACGCTCGGCGGATCGGACGCGGTCGACAGCACGATCCGTTTCGTCCGCTACTACTGGAACGCCAAGGGCGAGCCGCAGCGCGACCAGTTCATTTCGATCGAGCAGGGCTATCACGGATCGTCGGTGGTCGGTGCCGGCCTGACCGCGCTGCCCGCTTTTCACGCCGGCTTCGGCATCCCTTTTGAATGGCAGCACAAGATTCCGTCCCCCTATCCCTATCGAAACCCGGCCGGCGAAGACGGGAACGCGATCATCGCAGCCTCGCTCACCGCGTTGAAGACCAAGATCGAGGAGATTGGGCCGGAGCGGGTCGCCGCCTTCTATGCCGAGCCGATCCAGGGCTCGGGCGGTGTCATCGTCCCCCCGAAAGGCTGGATCAAGGCGATCCGCGAACTTTGCCGGGCGTACGGCATCCTGTTCATCGCCGACGAGGTGATCACCGGGTTCGGCCGCACGGGACCACTGTTCGCTTGCACGGAAGAAGACATCGTTCCCGATCTCATGACGACGGCCAAGGGCCTGACCTCGGGCTACGTTCCGATGGGCGCGGTGTTCATGGCCGACCATGTCTACGACGTGATCGCCGATGGCGCGGGCGCTTCGGCGGTCGGTCACGGCTACACCTACTCCGCCCATCCCGTCAGCGCCGCCGTCGCGCTCGAAGTGTTGAAGCTCTATGAGAATGGACTTTTGGAGAACGGCATCAAGGCCGGCGCACGCCTGATGGCGGGATTGGCCGGCCTGAGCGATCATCCGCTCGTCGGCGAGGTGCGCGGTCGTGGCATGCTTGCCGCGGTAGAGTTGGTGACCGACAAGCAGAAGAAGACGCCGCTTCCGGCCTCGGCCATGCCGGCGCGGCGGGTCTTCGACA
The DNA here is from genome assembly GCF_020164715.1 of Mesorhizobium sp. ESP7-2. NCBI lineage: Bacteria > Pseudomonadati > Pseudomonadota > Alphaproteobacteria > Hyphomicrobiales > Phyllobacteriaceae > Mesorhizobium > Mesorhizobium sp. ESP7-2. Next base: position 45,864 of record NZ_JAIUGQ010000020.1, on the reverse strand, counting down.
GGGCGTGGGACAATGGCCTGATCATCCGCGCCTTCGCGCATGGAGTCCTCGGCTACGCGCCGCCGCTGTGCTGTACCGACAGCGATATCGATGCGATCATCGACCGAACGCGCCGAACGCTCGACCAGACGCTGGACGATCCCGATGTCCGCCAAGCTTTGGCATGAGGGGCAGCGAAATATGTCGGGTTTCGAAATATCGCCGGGGCAGACGATTTCGCAATTTTGTGCCGCGCACTTGCGCCTTTTCGGCGAATCCAGCGCTGGGGAAGTGCCAGACTGCAGTTAAGACAAGGCCAGAAAGCCCGATTTTCCGGGCCTTCGGAAACGGCCGACGCCCCGGGCAGCACGGAATTTTGTTCTGTTCAGCACATGCATTTCGGCAGCGCGCAGAGGAGAGCCAGTCTTGGCTAGGGGCTTTAGCAAATTCAGATACATGACCTTCGATGTGGTCGGCACGCTGATCGACTTTGAAGGCGGCATAACGACTTGCCTGGCTGGCATTGCCGCCGAGGCCGGCGTCTCGGTCGACGGCGAAGAGGCGCTGGCCCTTTACCGGCAGGCCCGCTACATGCCCGATGCAGGCCTGTTTCCCGACGATCTCGTTCGTGTCTACGGGGTCATCGCGCCGCAGCTCGGCCTGCCGGCCGAGGAGAAATACGGCATCCGGCTGCGGGATTCTGCCAAGCTCTGGAAAGGCTTCCCCGACAGCGCGGCGGCAATGGCAGACCTTGCGAAGTCGCACAGACTGATCGCCATGACAAATGCACGGCGCTGGGCGCTCGAACATTTCGAAAAGCAGCTGGGCCTGCCCTTTTTCGCCACCTTCACGGCAGACGATACAGGCACCGAGAAACCGGACCCGGCCTTTTTCCAGAAGGTCTTCGACTTCGTGGCGGCCCATGGCGACAGCAAGGACGAGATCCTGCACGTCGCGCAAAGCCAGCACCACGACATCGGCATATCCCGGGCGCTTGGCATGACCAATTGCTGGATCGAGCGCCGGCATGCGCAGAAGGGCTATGGCGGCACGATCGAGCCTGAGCGCTTCACCGTGCCGGACCACCACTTCACCTCGATGGCAGCCCTGGCGGCGGCCGTGCGGGAAAGCCTGAAGGAACGAACCTAAGCCAGGCCGGAAAGCGCGCGGCAAGACGGGCATCCGGACCGAGAAATCAACAGAAAGGGGAATGACATGACCGACAAGATCACCAACTGGACCAGCGCAGACGATGCCATGGTCGAAAGCGCCATTCGGCGGGGCGCGAGCCGCCGCGAACTCCTCAAGATGCTGCTGGCCGGCGGCGCCGCGGTTGCCGCGGGCAGCTTGGTGCTCGGACGAGCGACCCAAGCCGTCGCCGCCACGCCTGTTTCCGGCGGAAATTTGAAGGCGGCCGGCTGGTCGTCCTCGACCGCCGATACGCTCGACCCGGCAAAGGCGTCGCTCTCCACCGACTATGTCCGCTGCTGCTCGCTCTACAACCGCCTCACCTTCCTCGACAAGGACGGCGTCACGCAGATGGAACTGGCCGAGAGTTTCGACAGCAAGGACGCCAAGACCTGGACCGTGAAGCTACGCAAGGGCGTTACCTTTCACGACGGCAAGGACCTCACCGCCGACGACGTCGTCTTCTCGCTGAAGCGCCATCTCGACAAAGCGGTCGGCTCCAAGGTCGCCAAGATCGCCGCGCAGATGACCGGCTTCAAGGCGGTCGACAAATCGACCGTCGAGATCACGCTCGCCGACCCGAACGCCGACCTTCCGACCATCCTTTCGCTGCATCACTTCATGATCGTCGCCGACGGCACCACCGACTTCTCCAAGGGCAACGGCACCGGCGCCTTCGTGCTGCAGACGTTCGAACCGGGCGTGCGGTCCGTCGTCACCAAGAACAAGAACTACTGGAAGTCGGGCAAGCCCTATCTGGACTCCTTCGAGTTCATCGCCATCAGCGACGACAGTGCCCGCGTCAACGCCCTGCTTTCCGGTGACATCAATTTCGCGGCCTCGATCAATCCGCGCGCCATGAAGCTCATCGGGGGCCAGCCGGGCTTTGAACTCTCGAAGACGACTTCGGGCAACTATACGGATCTCAACATCCGGCTCGACATGGACCCGGGCAACAAGGCCGACTTCGTGGCCGGCATGAAGTATCTCGTCAACCGCGAGCAGATCGTCAAATCGGCACTGCGCGGCCTCGGTGAAATCGGCAACGACCAGCCTGTCTCGCCGGCGAACATCTTCCACAATGCCGACCTTAAGCCGAAGGCTTTCGACCCCGACAAGGCGAAGTTCCACTTCCAGAAGGCGGGCCTGCTCGGCCAGTCAATCCCGGTGGTCGCGTCCGACGCCGCGACCTCGTCGATCGACATGGCTGTCATCATCCAGGCCGCCGGCGCCGACATCGGCATGAAGCTCGACGTGCAGCGCGTCCCGGCAGACGGCTACTGGGACAATTACTGGCTCAAAGCGCCGGTCCATTTCGGCAATATCAATCCGCGCCCGACACCGGACATCCTGTTCTCGCTCCTTTATGCCTCCAACGCGCCCTGGAACGAGAGCCAGTACAAGTCCCCGAAGTTCGACAAGCTGCTGATCGAGGCGCGCGGCTCGCTCGACCAGGCCAAGCGCAAGGAAATCTACAACCAGATGCAGGCCATGGTCTCCGAGGAGGCGGGCACCATCATCCCGGCCTACATTTCCAACGTCGATGCCCTATCCAGCAAGGTGAAGGGTTTGGAGGCGAACCCGCTTGGTGGCATGATGGGCTACGCAATGGCCGAACACCTGTGGCTCGAAGCCTGAGAGGGTCCTGCCGGGGACCGGACAGCCGGTCCCCGGCACCTATTGCGCAACTTGGCTTGGCCGAACGCAACCGCAGGAGCGCTTCCATGAAGTCTGGGGTTCTAAACCTCGTGTTGAAGCGGCTGGCAATCGCGGTCGTCACCCTTCTGATCGTCCTGTTCGCGGTTTTCTTCGCCACCAGCATGCTGCCTGGCGACACCGCGTCGATCCTGCTCGGCCAGGCGGCGACCCCCGAAGCGGTCGCCGGTCTGCGCGAGGCCATGCATCTCAACGATCCAGCGATCCTGCGCTTCCTGCTCTGGCTCGTGGGCCTGCTGCACGGCGACCTCGGCACGTCCTACGCCAACAATATGCCCGTCGCGGCACTGATTGGCGGACGCCTGCTCAACACAATGGAGCTCGCAGGCATCACCACGCTGCTCTCGGTGCCGCTGGCGCTGATGCTCGGCATCACCGCCGCGATGCTGCGGGGTTCCGTCTACGACCGCACCGTCACCATCCTTTCGATCGGCATCATCTCCGTACCGGAATTCATGGTCGCGACTCTCGCGGTGCTGCTGTTCGCCGTCTATCTCAGATGGCTACCTGCGTTGTCCTCGGTCAACGAGGCTCATTCGCTGACCGACCTCTTGCGGATCTATGCGATGCCTGTGATCACGCTTACCTTCGTCATCTCCGCCCAGATGATCCGCATGACCCGCGCCGCGGTGATCGAAACGCTCTCCACGCCTTATGTCGAGATGGCGCTTCTCAAGGGTGCTTCGCGCAGCCGCATGGTGCTGAAGCACGCGCTTCCCAATGCGCTCGGGCCGATCGTCAACGCGGTCGCGCTGTCGCTGTCCTACCTGGTCGGCGGCGTCATCATCGTGGAGACGATCTTCAACTATCCCGGCATCGCCAAGCTGATGGTGGATGCGGTGGCGACCCGCGACCTGCCGCTGATCCAGAGCTGCGCAATGATCTTCTGCCTCGGCTATCTCCTGCTCATCACTGCCGCCGACATCGTCGCCATCATGTCCAACCCGAGGCTCAGATGATGGTGGCACGCGTCGCAGCCTCCCGACGGTCCTTCCTGGGCCACAGCTACAATCTCGTGGGCGTGATCGCCGCGCTGGTCATCCTGGCATGGACGCTGATTGCCATCTTCGCGCCCTACATCATTCCCCATTCGATCGGCGACATCGTCGACGACGATTATTTCGGCCCGATGCGCCAGGGGCTGTGGCTCGGCTCGGACTATCTGGGGCGCGACATGCTCTCGCGGGTGCTGATGGGCGCGCGCTATACCGTCGGCATATCGCTTGCCGCCGTCGTCATCGCCTGCTTTTCCGGTGTCGTGCTCGGCATGATCGCGGCCGTCACCGGCGGCTGGCTCGACACCTGCCTCAGCCGCTTCCTCGACGCCATGAACTCCATTCCCAGCAAGCTGTTCGGCCTTGTTGTCGTTGCGGCAGTCGGCTCGTCGATCCCAGTGTTGATCCTGACGCTCGCCGTCATCTATACCCCGGGCGCCTACCGGTTCGCACGGGCGCTCGCCGTCAACATCAACACCATGGACTTCATGACCGTCGCCCGTGTCCGTGGCGAAAGCACCATCTATCTCATCGGGTCCGAAATCCTGCCCAACATCATCCGCCCGGTGCTGGCCGATTTCGGCCTGCGCTTCGTCTTCATCGTGCTGTTGCTCTCCGGCCTGTCCTTCCTCGGGCTTGGGCTGCAGCCGCCGCTTGCCGACTGGGGCGCGCTGGTGCGGGAGAATATCGGCGGCCTGCCTTTCGCGGCGCCCGCCGTCATCGTGCCCTCGCTGGCGATCGCCAGCCTCACCATCAGCGTCAACCTGCTGATCGACAATTTGCCGAAGAAGATCAGGGACAGGGACGCATGACCAATCTCGTTGAGGTCAGGAACCTGAAGATCGAGGCAACGACCGATGCCGGGCGGATTGTCGAAATCATCAAAGGCGTCAGCCTCGATATCGCCGACGGCGAGATCGTCGCACTCATCGGCGAGAGCGGCTCCGGCAAGACGACAGTGGCGCTCTCGCTGATGGGACACGCCCGGCCAGGCTGCCGGATCACCGGCGGCGAGATCAACGTCAACGGCAAGAACATGGCAGCACTTTCCGAAAAGGAGCGCGCCAAATTACGCGGCACCGACATCGCCTATGTTCCGCAAAGTGCCGCCGCGTCCTTCAACCCTGCGTCCACCATCATGGAGCAGGTGATCGAAGTGACGCGGATCCATAGACTGATGCCTCCCGAACAGGCTCGAAAGCGCGCGGTCGCGTTGTTCAAAGCCTTGTCGCTGCCGGATCCCGATGGGATCGGCGCCCGTTATCCGCACCAGGTTTCGGGCGGACAATTGCAGCGGCTGTCGGCGGCCATGGCGCTCATCGGCGATCCCAAGCTGGTCATATTCGACGAGCCGACGACAGCCCTCGACGTGACGACGCAGATCGATGTGCTGAAGGCATTCAAGTCGGTGATGCGGGCGGGCGGGATTGCGGGCGTCTACGTTTCCCACGACCTCGCGGTCGTCGCCCAGATCGCCGACCATATCGTTGTGTTAAAGGGTGGCGAAGTGCAGGAGACCGGCACCACGGCTCAAATCCTTTCGGCTGCCCAGCACCCCTACACGCGCGAACTGCTGGCCGCGTTCGAACCGAAGCGGCGGCAAGCGCATGCGGACGCGAATGCGGCAACCAGGCAGTTGCTGCGCATCGACGATTTGACGGCCGGCTACGGCGCGGTTCGGGATGACGGACTGCCCCTCATCCGCGCCGTCAACTCCGTCAGCCTGGTCGTGGAGAAGGGGCGCAATCTCGGTATCATCGGCGAATCCGGCTGCGGAAAATCGACGCTGGCGCGGGTGATCGCCGGCATCCATCCGGCGGCCGCCGGAGAGATCGTCTTCGACGGCAAGGAACTGCAGCGCGCGGCGGGCAAACGCAGCCAGGACCAGCTGCGCGAGATGCAGATCGTGTTCCAGTACGCCGATACCGCGCTCAATCCGGCCAAGCCGGTGGAAGACATCATCGCCCGTCCGCTGGCCTTCTATCACGGGCTCGACAGACAGACGCGGTCGAAGCGCGTCGACCAACTGCTCGACATGGTGCGCCTGCCCAAGGCGTTGCGCTACCGCCATCCATCGGAGCTCTCGGGCGGCCAGAAGCAGCGCGTGAACTTCGCGCGCGCTCTGGCAGCCGACCCCAAGCTGATCATCTGCGACGAAATCACCTCGGCACTCGACACGGTGGTAGCGTCCGCGGTGATCGAGCTGCTCAAGGAGCTGCAACGCGAGCTGGGGCTCTCCTATATCTTCATCAGCCATGACCTCTCCGTCGTCGAGGCCATCTGCGACGAGATCATGGTCATGTATAATGGGCAGCGCGTGGAACAGATCACGCCCGACAAGGTCAAGGCAGCTACCCACCCCTATTCCAAGCTTCTGTTCTCCTCAGTGCCGAAACTCGATCCCACATGGCTCGACGGCCTCGTCCGCGATCCCGAACTGGTCAGCCAGTACGGCCACCGCTGACTACCTCGGAAACAGACTGGGCAGCGGCATCGAGGCAAGCCAGCATGCCGGCTTTCACCCGTTCTACAATTGCGAACAGAGCCGGTAGGCTTCATAGATCGACGAGTAGATATCTCGGCTGGCAACGGCGTCTCCAATGCGGTGCAAGACGAACGATCCAGCAGCTTGGAGACCACCACCCGGCTTTGTCTTCGTTCCCGTCATGAGTGCGATGTCGGTGACGCCGTTGTTGGCGGAGCGCGCGCGCAATTCCTGGTAGGTATCTTCCATGGGCGCCGTGCCGCGCTCGACAATGAGTTGGCCTGCCGTCATTTCCGTTTCCGCGCCGGTGAGCTCATGCCGGAACCTGGCGGCGATCCCGTTGCCTTGGCCCGCCGCCTTGACCAGGCGCACGTCGCTGACGACTCGGATGCCGAGTTCCGAGGCAAGTTTGCGGAAACTCACCCTGTCCGGATAGGGCGTCTCGATCGCCAAGGTATCGTCCGCTATGGCCAGGCTAACCACGCGCCCCAGGCGGGCAAGATGCAGGGCGCACGAAATGGCGGCCTGGCGTCCAGTCTCATCGTAGATGAGCACATCGTCCTTCGCCGGCACGACGCCGGTCAAGACATCCCAGACGCTGTCGCAATGTTCGGCGCCCTCCAGCCATTCCATGTCCGGAACGCCACCGGTGGCCACGATGACCGCGTCCGGCTTCTCGGCCAGAACGATCTCTGCGTCCGCATAGGTGTTGAGACGGACTTCCACACCGAGGCGGGCGAGTTCATCGACGCGCCAGTCGACTATGCCGATGAGATTCTTGCGGTCGACGGCGGAGGCCGCAACGAGCACCTGCCCACCGAGCCGCGCTCCGGCTTCAAGCAGGCAGACTTGGTGCCCGCGCTCGGCGGCGACCCTTGCCGCTTCCATTCCACCCGGCCCCCCGCCGACCACGACCACACGTTTCGGCGTTTCGGCCCCGGCGATGGTATGGCTGATGATCGTTTCATGGCCGCTGGCCGGATTGTGAACGCACTGCACCTTCTTATACAGGCAGTAGGAAGCGCCAACGCACGGGCGAATGCGGTCTTCTTCTCCCCGCATCAGCTTGTTGACGATATGCGGGTCGGCAATATGCGCCCGCGTCATGCCAACCAGGTCGACAAGGTTCTCGCGGATGGCATGCCTGGCCGTGGCTACATCCCTGATGGCTGCGGCGTGGATGACAGGCAATCGGGTCTCCCGCTTGAACTGCCCAACCAGCGGCAGAAACGGCGCGCTGCGGGTGAACATGCCAGGCATGTTCTGCTCGGCCAGAGACAGGTCGGTGTCCATGCGGCCAAAGATGCAATTGAAGAAATCGATATGGCCTTCGCGCTCGAACAACCGGGCGAAAGCGAGGCATTCCTCGAAATCCGATCCGTCATCGACCGCCTCGTCGATGACGAACCGAATGCCGACCGCGAAATCGTCGCCAACCGCCTGGCGAATCGCCTCATGAACCATCAGGCCGAAGCGCGCGCGATTTTCGAGCGAGCCGCCAAATCCATCCATGCGTCTGTTGGTTCTGCGCGACAGGAACTGGCCGATGAGATGGCCGCCGGTGACGGTCTCGATGCCGTCCAGCCCACCGTCACGGCAGCGCTTGGCGGCGCTTGCGTAATCGTTGACGATCCTGTCGATGTCGGCGGCGTCCATCTCCTTCGGAAAATTCCGGTTTCGCGTCTCGCGAACCCGTGACGGCGCAACCGGCGGGAGCCAGTTCCCGGCATAGGCGGTGGCGCGCCTGCCAAGATGGGAGACCTGGCACATGACGGCCGCGCCGTGGCGATGGATTCGCTGCGACAGAGACTGAAGATGGGGGACGATGCGATCGCTCGAAAGGTCTAGCTGACCACCGCCCCAGCTCGAGTCGGGCGAGGTCATCGCCGAGCCGCCTGCCATGGTCATCGCCAGGCCGCCGCGCGCTTTCTCCTCGTGGTAGAGCTGGTAGCGCTCGAGCGGCAGGCCGCCTTCGTCCAGCATCGAGGCATGGCTGGTGCTGACGACGCGGTTGCGCAGCGTCAGACCCTTGAGCCGGAACGGCTGAAGCAGAGGATCGCCGGATGTGCTGTCTGCTTGAGATGCCGCTACGTTCACGTCGTGCTCCGTGCCATTCCTGAGAGTTATAGTCTGCCCTTTACGGGACTTCAGAAAGCTTGAAAATTGTTGGGGTGGCTATACGCTGAACGTATGGCTGATTTTGCAAAACTCGTTCCTTCCGCGCGCGGACTTCTCGTTTTCGAGGCTGCTGTCCGGTTGGGCAGCTTCACGGCCGCCGCGCGGGAGTTCAACGTCACTCAACCATCCGTTAGCCGCAGCATCGCCCAGCTCGAAGCCGATTTGGGCGCCGCTCTGTTCACCCGGGAGCCAACGGGATTGGCCGTGACCCCGGAAGGGCGCGCCCTTTATTCGGCTGTACGAGAGGGATTTGAAGGCATCGCGCAGGTGATCCGGGAGATCAGGCAGAACAGCGCTGCAAAGCCGCTGGTTACCCTTTCCCTTTCGAGTTCTCTGGCAACACACTGGTTTGTTCCCAGATTAGGGGCGTTCAACAAGAGATTTCCTAATGTGGACCTGAGGTTCGAATTGATCGCCGGCGTTCTACGAGGGCCTGCCGAGAATGTAGACCTTGCCACGAGAATCCTGACCGACGACGATACGCAGTATCACCGCTGGGCGTTCTCGCCGGAAATCATCGTTCCCGTGTGCAGTCCATCCTATCTGTCGGCCCACGGTCGGTTGATACATGCCGGAACCGGGGACAATCATGTCCTGCTTAATCTGACAGACGCCAAGGAGCAGTGGCTGGACGCCTGGGGCAGTATAGCGGACCGCAGGACCAGCAAGGCGAAGTGGCTCGAGTTCTCGGACTACGCGGTCGTCCTTCAGGCAGCGATGAACGGGGAAGGCGTGGCGCTCGGCTGGCTCAGCAATGTTTCAAGGGCGCTGCTTCAGGGAACGCTTGTTCCGGCCTCGGACAGGCAGATCAAGACGGGCCGGATTCATCAGCTGATTGCACCGCGCTCAAGGCCGGTACAGCCTGTCGTCTCTGACATCAGCGCCTGGATGATCGCCGAGATGCAAGCCGAATTGAAAGCATTGCACGCGATACTGCGGCTGGACATTCTGTAGCGGGCTGCGGGGCGACAGCCGTAGCGTGCGGCACGGCTACCGCTGACTACCTCGGAAACAGGCTGGGCAGCGGCATGTGCGCCTTGACGATGGGAGACTTCAGCACGACGAAGCTGAAATACTTGTCGATGCCGATATCCATGTCGGTGAGCCGCTCCATGATCGACTGATACTCGCCGATGCCGGAGGTCACGAATTTCATCAGATAGTCGTAGCCGCCCGACACAAGGTGACATTCGATGACCTGCTCGATCTTGTCCACGACGGCGAGAAAACGGGCGAAGTCCACCTGGCGGTGGTTCTTCAAGGTGATCTCGGTGAAGACAGTCAATGTCTGGCCGAGCTTGGCAATATTGATTTGCGCGGAATAGCCTTCGATATAACCCTCCGATTGCAGCCTCTTGACCCGCATCAGGCATGGGCTCGGCGACAAATGAACCAGTTCGGCCAATTCCACGTTGGTGATGCGGCCGTTCTTCTGCAGTTCGTGAAGAATCTTGATATCGATCCGATCGAGTTTCACGGGTTGTCTCCGCGGAAGAGGGCCGCAGCACAAAATGCTGCCTTGCTGGTGACCATCGAGACTACCACAGCCCGCTGGGCTGTCCATCCGAGCGGATGCCGCTTGAAACGCACGGACTTTCGATTTCAACACGACTGCCGGAATAAAATTCTGCTCAGGCCACAACTGCAGCAGCGGCTGCCTGCGCGACACGCTAGATTGGCGTTTCAAGGCAGAGGGAACCATGCGCGCGCCGCTGCAGCAAATCGAAACGTCTGGGCAACTGCCGCAATCCGCTGATGTGGTGGTGATCGGCGCAGGCATCGTAGGTGTCTTCGCGGCCTACTATCTGGCCAGGCGCGGCCTGAAGGTCGCCCTTGTCGAAAAGGGACGCATCGGCGCCGAGCAGTCCAGCAGAAACTGGGGATGGTGCCGCCAGCAGAACCGCGACGCCCGCGAGCTGCCGATGGCAACCCGAAGCCTCGACCTATGGGACAGCTTTGCGGCGGAAACCGGCGAAAACACCGGCTTCCGCCGTTGCGGGCTGCTTTATCTCAGCAATGACGAGGCGGAACTTGCCGGCTGGGCGCGTTGGCGTGACTTCGCCAGAACCGCCGGCGTTACAACGTACATGCTCGACAGTGCCGCGGCCACCGAGCGGGGCCGTGCCACCGGCCGGAGTTGGAGGGGCGGCGTCTTCTCGCCGACCGACGGCACAGCCGATCCGTCGCGGGCGGCGCCCGCGGTCGCCCGCGCCATCCTCAAGCTTGGCAGCACCGTCCACCAGAATTGCGCGGCGCGCGGTATCGAGACCGAGGCCGGGCGACTGAGCGGCGTGGTCACGGAAAGTGGAACGATCCGGACCAAAGCCGCGGTCATAGCCGGTGGCGCCTGGGCCTCCTCATTTTGCCACCAGTTCGGTTTCCGCTTCCCGCAGGCGTCGGTACGCTCGTCCATCCTGTCCGTCTCGCCCGGCGCGAAGGACCTGCCGGATGCGCTGCACACCGCGAAGATTTCGGCCACGCGCCGCGGCGACGGCGGCTATACGCTCGCCATAAGCGGACGCGGACGCGTGGACGTGACCGCCCAGCAGCTGCGTTTCTCGTCGCAGTTCTTTCCCATGTTCCTGAAGCGCTGGCGCAGCATCGGGCCTGGCGGGTTGCAAGGCATGCGTTCGGGCCACGAAACGCTGCAATGCTGGCGGCTCGACCGGCCGACGCCGATGGAGCGGATGCGCATCCTCGACCCGGTTCCGGATCAGGGCACCATCCGGCTGACCCACGCCCGGGCGCTCGAGCTGCTGCCTGCACTTCGCCAGACCAGGATCAGCGCGGCCTGGGCCGGCTACATCGACAGCACACCGGACGGCGTGCCCGCCATCGGCGAGATCCATAGCGTTCCGGGTTTCTTCCTCGCCGCCGGGTTTTCGGGGCACGGCTTCGGCATTGGACCAGGCGCCGGGCACCTCGTTTCCGATCTGGTGACCGGGTCGGAACCGATCGTCGATCCGACATCCTATGACCCGCGCCGCTTCGACGCTTCGGTATGGGGCAAGGTCGCCGACTTCTAGGGCCAACTAAACCGTATCAGTCTTCCCGGAGGAAGGCGCCGATGGGTGCTGGCCGGACAGGGGCTTGCGCGCGAAACCTACCGACGGCTTCGGGCATACAGCCGGTTTGCGCGGCGACCAGTTCGACGGCAGCCAACTGGCAATAGCGCCCCTGGCAGCGCCCCATGCCGGCGCGTGAAAGTGACTTCACCCTGTTGGCCTCGCCGCCGCCGAAATCCGTCCCCTCGCGCACGGCTGCGGCAGTGACGTTCTCGCAGCGGCAGACGATCGCCTCATGGGGCAGCGCCCGTACCATGGCCGCCGGCCAGGGAAAGGCGCGAGCCAGACCGCGGGCAAAGCGCTCGAGCCGCACGAGCTTGCGCAGATCGGCACTGACCGAGGGCGCCTGATATCCGATGTCGGCAAGGCACGCCGCCGCTGCAAGGCGCCCCGCAATCTCGGCGCCATCGGCACCGAGCAGGCGAACCCCATCGCCCGCAAGGTAGACGCCGTCGTCGGCCCGACCCATTTCGTCGGTCTTTGGCAGCCACTGCCGCCACTGCTCGTCATAGGTGAAGGCGCATCCCACCAGATCGGCGAGATGTGTCTCGGCTCGCAGATGCCAGCCCATGCCGACCATGTCGCAGGAAGTGAGCTGCTGCCGTCCACTGGCATCGCGCCAGCGCAAGGCTGCGACGCCCTGCTGGTCGGCCTCGATCCGCTCCAGTGTCACACCCGCATGATAGCGGCGGCCGAGCCGCGCCCGCAGGGCCAGGCCGCGCAACGCAACGACCGGCCGGGCGGCAAGGCCTGAGCATCCCCGCACCTGCTGATGCCAGGAAGACGTATCAAGCACCGCCGCCACGTCCGCTCCAGCCTCGACGAGCTGGGCGCCGACCAGCGTCAGTAAAGGTCCCGATCCCGCCAGGACGATCCGCCGCCCAAGCGCCACACCTTGCGCCTTGAGCGCGATTTGCGCCGCGCCAAGACTGTAGACGCCGGCATTCTGCCAACCGGGGATCGGCGCGACGCGGTCGGACGCGCCCGTGGCAAGGATCAAACGCTCATAGCCGACAACCTGAACGCCGTCCTCGCCCAGCACATGCAACTGGCCGCCACGCGCGGCAATGACAGAACTGCCCGCGCAATGGGTGAGTTGCCCATCCTTGGCCAGCCGGTCGAAGAACTCATGCAGCGCGCGCGCCTTCGCCGCTTCCGACCCGTAGAGCTGCTTTGGCGTGCGGACGAACCCGGCAGGCGGACGGCGATAGATCTGCCCGCCCGCGCGATAGCCTTCGTCAATCACTGTCGGATGGAGCCCGGCCTCGACCAGCGTGGCGGCAGCCCTGATGCCGGCGGGACCCGCACCCACGATCACGATCCGTGGCGGTGAGGCCTCGTTCACGGCCAGCTCTCCGGTGGTGTCGTGCGTAGCCGCAGACCTTCGGCGACAAGGGTTGTGCACGCGCGCAGACGCGGTCCCTCCTCCTGCCATGTCCAGCAATCCTGACAGGCGCCCATCAGGCAGAACCCTGCGCGCGGTTCGGGCCCGAACTCGGATATTCGCAAGACATGCCCCGACGCCAACATGGCGGTCAGCACGGTGTCGCCCGCCAGCGCATAACGCATCTCGCCGTCGAGAAAGATCCGCACGCGTGCCCGGCCCCGCTCGGCCAGCCGGACGATACGGCCGGCCGTGTTCATTCCGCTGCCTCTTGTATCTGGTGAGGACGGGGCAATTCGGGGAAGCGTTCGCAGACCGCATCGAAGGCCGCCTGAACGCCCTCCGGCCCGGAGCGTCCTTTCATACGGCGGAAGATCTCCGTCTTGGCGAAGAAGCGCCAATGGATCGGCAAGGCATCCAGAACCACATGAAGCTGGTCATAGGCGGCCGGCGTCCACTGCGCTTCGTAACCATCGCGCTCCGGACCGAAATGGAAATGACCGACTGATGGTTCCTTGCGTGAGCGCAGCAGCTTGGTCGCGTGTTCATCGATCTCGCCGCCGCGGATGACAACGCCATAGTCACGCTCCGCGGCTGTCGGCGAGACATAGCCGCGCCGCACGTCCTGCGCGACCCGCCAGGGCTCGCGCTGAAACGGATCACCGCGTCCGCCGCCGCCGGCGGAACGGATCTCGAGCTTGTCGCCGGGCTGCAGGACCGCCGTGTCGATATTGCCCAGCCGCCGCTCGTGCTCGCCCCCCGGATTGACGACCATGTCGGACAGGCCGGCCGCCTTACCGCCCAGCACGCCCCAGGGTCGGAAGAAGCTGCGGTCGCGGTTGCGCGCCGTGATCCTGGAGTCCGGAGCAAAGACGCGGAAAGCCATTTCGGTGGCCAGCCCGCCGCGCCAGCGCCCCGCCCCGCCGCTGTCCCTGGCGAGCCCGTATTTCACGAATTCGACCGGGGTCTCGGTCTCGGTGATCTCTATCGGCGTGTTCTTGAGATAGGCGGCATCGGCGCCCGATCCGTTGGTGCCGTCGCGGTGCGGCATCGCGCCGCCACCCCCCACGACGGGGTTCACCGCCGCGATGACGCTCCGGCTGGTACGCTCATCCGTCGTCATGACGTTGATGATGCAGTTGTTGCCGGCAGGAGCCGCAGGCAGGCGCTCCGGCACTGCCTGCGAAAAGGCACCGAAGATGACCGAGCGCAGCCGGGCGCAGGTGAGCGAGCGCATGCCGACGGCGGCGGGGTGGACCGGGTTCAGCACCGAACCTTCAGGGGTGATGCAGGTGAAAGGCCTGGTGAGGCCGGTGTTGAGCAGGATCTTCGGGTTGAGCGTATAGAGAACGTAATAGACACCCACCAGCAGCATGGTGTGGCGCGGGTCGCCGCCCGAGGGCACATTGAGCGAGGAGCCGAGTTGCGGATCGGAGCCGGTGAAGTCGAGCACCGCCTCCCCGCCTTTGATCGTCAGCCTCAGCTTTAGCCGGCAGGGATTAGCCTCGACCGAATCCTCGTCGGCATAATCCGCGAATTCCCATGTGCCGTCAGGCATGGAGCGCAGCACGTCGCGCGCCTGCGCCTCCGCATGATCAAGAAGAGCGGCAACGCCTTCGATGAAGCCTGTCTTGCCGAACTTCCGCACCATTGCGTGGATCTTGCGCTCGCCGGTGTTGAGCGCGCCGACGAGTGCCTTGATGTCGCCGATGTTGAGATCCGGCTTGCGCACATTGGTGCTCATGATGCGCAGGATCATCTCGTCGAAGACGCCCTCATTCACGAGCTTCATCGGTGGAAAGCGGATGCCTTCCTGATGGATTTCGGTCAGCGCCCGGCTGAGCGAAGCCGGCACCGCCCCACCCATGTCGGTGTTGTGGATGTGGCCTCCGGTCCACGCGACGATCTCGCCATCGACAAAGACCGGCTTCCACAGATGCGTGTCGGGTGCGTGGGTGGCGACATGGCCTGAATAAGGATCGTTGGTGAAGGCAACGTCGCCAGGCCGGTAGTCATCCACCATTGCGATCGCACGGCGATACGAAAGCCCGGGATACCAGGTGGCGCCGAGTTCCATGGGGACGGCGAAGGTTGCCCCGGAGCGGTCCATCAGCATCACCGTGAAGTCCTGCGTTTCCTTGACGAAGGCGGAATGCGCGGTGCGGTGTAGCGTGTGGGCCATGTTCTCGGCCGCGGCGCGGGCATGGTTCGCCAGAACCTGAAGGTTTGTCCGGTCAAACAAAGGCGTCACTCCGCGAAAGTCAGAAGAAGATTGAGGTGGCGATCGACCCGCGCCTGAACTCCGGCGGGAATGGCAAGGGTGGTGTCTTCCTGAACGACCACGGCAGGCCCTTGGAAGCTACTGCCAGGCACAAGAGTCTGCCGGTCGTGGAGGTCTACGGTCTCGACGCCCAGGCCTGTATAGACCGGAAGCCGGCGCGCCGGACCGGCGGAGACGTCGATCTCGTCGATCTCTGGAAAGGAGAGCGCCGGACCCGCGCCGACGGCGGACAGCCTGATATTCACAAGCTCGATCTCGCCATCCGGGTCGTGGAAATCGTAGAGCCGCTCATGGGTGCGGTGAAAGGCCTGCTCGATGGCCTCTGCGTCACTCTCCTCGAGCCATTCCGGCGAAAGGACGACCTCGATCTCATAGCTCTGACCGAGATAGCGCATATCGCAGGAGAAATTGAGCTCAGCGGCCGCGTCATGCCCCTGCGCCGCGAGCCAGTCGCGGCCCTCGCTTGCGAGCGCTTCGAAAGCCGCGCGGATAATTGGGAGCGACGCGGCCGACAGCGGCGAGAAAATGGTGCGAATGAAATCTCCGCGCAGATCCGCCACCAGTCCGCCCAGTGCCGACACCACGCCGGGGCGTCGTGGCGCCATGACGCGCTTCATGCCGAGTTCGCGGGCAAGGAAAGCGCCGAGCATGGGGCCGCCGCCGCCAAAGGGCATCAGCGTGAAATCGCGCAAGTCGACGCCGGCGCGCGATGCGAGTTTCTCGACCTCGACGAACATCTCCGACACCGCGATGTCGAGGATCGCCTGCGCGGTCTGCTCGACCGGGCGGCCGAGTCGCCTCGCAAGCTCGCCGACCGCGCGATGCGCCAGCCCGGTATCGATGCTAAGTTGTCCATAGGCCATCTCGCTGTGGCCGAGCCATCCGCACACCACCATGGCGTCCGTCACCGTCGCCTGCTCGCCGCCGCGGCCGTAGCATGCCGGTCCCGGCGTCGAGCCGGCCGACTCCGGCCCGACGCGAAGCACACCCTGTGCGTCGACACTGGCGATCGAGCCGCCGCCGACGCCGATCGAACTCACCGACACGGAAGGGATATGGAGCGGAAATTCGCCGATCAGCTCTCCGGTGCCGAACTGCGGCTCACCGTCGATGATGAGCGCGAAGTCGGCCGAGGTTCCACCGATGTCGAGGGTAAGGATCCTGTCCTCGCCGGCCTGACGCGCCAGCCACGCAGCGCCGATGACCCCTGAAGCCGTACCCGAAAGCAGCATGTTGACGCAGGCCTGCTTGCCTTCGGCAGCGTTCATCAGCCCACCGTTCGACTTCGTCAGCATCGGACGGGCCGGCACGCCGCGGCTCTTCAACCGCTCTTCCAGCGCCGTCAGGTAGCCCGAGACACGCGGATGGACATAGCCGTTGAGGATGGCGGTGGAGCTGCGCTCGTATTCGCGAATGACCGGCCAGACCTCGGCCGAGGTGAAGACGAAGAGGTCGGGTGCGAGGCGCGCAATAGCAGACTTAACCGAGGCCTCCTGCGCGGCGTTGCGCCAGGAATGAAGGAAGGCCACGATGATACCTTGCGCCCCGTTCGCCTTCGCCGCCGCGACCGCGCTTTTAACGATCGCCATGTCCGGAGCCAGGGATTCGCTGCCATCGGCGCGCATGCGGGCCGGAATGCCGAAGACCATGTCGCGCGGGATGAACGGGTCCGGCCGAGAGCAGAACAGCGAATACATGTCCGGCATTCGAAGCCGTGCGAGCTCGATCACGTCCTCGAAGCCGGCATTGGTGAACAGCGCGAGCGGCGCGCCCTTGCGCTGGATGATCGTGTTGATGCCGACCGTGGTGCCGTGCACGAAGCGCGTCATATGGGTGGGATCAAAGCCCTCGCGCTCGGCCAGAAGGCCAAGACCGGTCATCAGCTCGGCGCCCGGATCCTCCGGCGTCGTCAGCACCTTCAGCGAGGCGACGCGTCCGGAGTTTACTTCAAGCGCGCAGAAATCGATAAAGGTCCCGCCAATGTCGACGCCGACCTTCCAGTCGGCCTCGTTCCCTGCCCCGTTTGCCGCGATGGCGCCATCCATGATGCGTTCCTTCCTGTCTGCCGACCAAAGCTGGCACGACCGGATGTTGCCGGTCCAAGATGGATGAGGAGCAAGGATATAAGTCGTGCTTATGCTTTGGCTCGATGCTCGCCGAGGACGGCGGAACAGGCCGCGCGAATTTCGTCGCGCATCATCTCATCGGCCCGAGAAAGGGCTCGGGCGCGTGAGGTGAGAAGCGCGATCGGGAATTCCGGCCCGGCCGCGAGCGGCCTGACCGCAAGCCCGGCAAACTGGTGCCACGGCAGCAGCGCATCGACCAAGGCGATGCCCAGACCGGCCTGGACGAAGCCGACCGCGGAGATGGATGCGTCGATCTCGAGCGACGGCGAAAGCGCCACGCCTTGCGCCTGGGCCGCGTGGGCCAGTTCATCGGCAGGGCGGGTGTTGCCGCGATAGGATATCAACTCTTCCCCGACGAGGTCGGCGAGCGTCAGCTCGGTTTTCGTTTGCAGCGCGTGCCTGGCGGGCAGCAGGCATACGAAGCCGAGTCTGCCGACCACCTCCGCCTCGATATCCGGAGGCAGCCGGTCGTCCATGGCCACGCCGATGCTGGCGTCGCCCGCACGCAGCATGTCGACGATTGCCGAGATGGGCGCGCTATGGGCACGCAGCATTATGTTGGGATGCTGCGCCCGGAATTTGGTGAACGCACGCGGCAATATCGCCATTGCCGGCGGCGGCGACGCCGCGACCCGCACCAGCCCTGCCCGACCCAGGCGCAGGTCGGTTGTCTTGCGGCGCAAGCCCTCAAGCCCCGCCGACAACCTCTCGGCATCGGGGAAGATCTCTAACGCCTCCGGGGTTGGTCGCAGCCGGCCCTTCACCCGCTCGAACAGGGTGAAACCGAGTTCGTCCTCGGCGTGGAGCAGGATCTGGCTGAGCGCAGGCTGGGAGATGTTTAGCATCCGCGCCGCGGCGGTCACGGTACCCGCGCGCATCACGGCGATGAACACTTCGAGCTGCCGGGCCCGCATGGCTACTCCATAGGTAAAACTTATGGCTTCTGTCCAAACCCATCTTTGACGCAATAGCGCGGCGCGGACAAGATCCGCTGGGATTGATTGCTAGAGGGCGCTATGGATGTAGTCGTGCTGGGCGGCGGACTGATGGGGACGGCTTCGGCCTATTTCCTCGCCCGGCGCGGCGCACGCGTGACGCTGATCGAGCGGAGCCGGATCGGAACCGGGGCAACGGTCGCCTCCTTCGGCAACATCCGGCGCACAGGACGTCATCTGTCCCAGCTTCCATTGGCCCATCGCTCGCTCAGGCTTTGGGGCGAGGCCGGGAAAATGCTTGGCCGCGACGTCGAATTCCGCGTAACCGGCCATATCCGGTTGATCTTCGATGAAGCCAGTCTCGCCGACATGCGAACCTACGCCCAGACGGCGCGGCCCTGGGGACTAGAGTTGGAGGAACTCAGCCCGCGCGAGATTCGCACCCGCTTTCCCGGCCTCGGTCCCGATGCGATCGCGGCGTCGTTCTCGCCGCGTGATGGCAGCGGCAATCCGCGGCTGATTGCACCCGCCTTTGCCGAGGCCGCGCACCAGTTGGGCGCCCAACTTGTCGAAGAAGCGGAGGTCGAGACGATCAAGCACACGGCTTCCGGGTTTCTCGTTGTCAGTTCAAAGGGAAAATTCGCCGCCGAGTGTTTGCTCAACACTGCCGGAGCTTGGGGTGCACGCATCGCCGCACAGTTCGGCGAACAGGTTCCGCTCGACGCGCGTGGCCCACAAATGGGCGTGACCGAACCACTGCCGCACCGGATCCTGCCGGTGGTCGGAATCTGGACGCGTGACAAGAACCATGGCGCCTATCTGCGTCAGGTCGAGCGGGGCAACATAGTCTTCGGCGGCGCCGCCGAAAGAGTGTCGGTGGATATCGACCCAGGCCATGCGGCCGCCGACCCCATGCGCCTGCCCATGCAATTGCGTGCCGTCGTGCGGCTGCTGCCTGCAATCGCGCAGGCCACCGTCATCCGCACCTGGTCAGGCTGCGAGGGCTATGTCAGGGATATGCTGCCGGTCATGGGACGCTCGGCGACGACGCCGGGCCTGTTCCACGCCTTCGGCTTCAGCGGACACGGCTTCCAGCTCGGCCCAGGCGTCGGCGACGCAATGGCCGAACTCATCATGACCGACCGATGCGAAACGCCGCTCGATGATTTCAGGGTCGATCGCTTCGGCCGCGCCGTCTGAAAGAGCAACTGTCGACATCCGCGCAACGACGGCCCTTTGGTCGCGAAAGAGGGACAATCCATTCGCCGGCGTCTTCGAGTATGAGGAAGCGCTGCGTTGCCCGGCACAAAGGTTTCCTCGATGGTTTTGGCCACCGGCCAACACTGGCACCGGGGATGCACGGCCCAAAATCAGAACCACTTAATTGCACCGCCGTGAAGCAGTTCCGGGAAACTATCGAAGGCTCCAGCTACGATAGCGGTCAAGCTCCGAAGACCGTACAAGTGTTCATGAGCAAGCATCTGAAGAAGATGTTCGACCACGTGGCCGCAATGGCTATCCACGCGGACCAAGGATTTTAAAGCGGCAAGCGCTCCAGCGCTGCTACCGCAGTCATGACCCCTCGCAGCTCGGCAAGACCCTTGAGGCGGCCGATCATCGGATAGCCGGGATGGGTCGGCTTGCCGACATCGTCGAGCAGCTCGTGACCGTGATCGGGTCGCATCGGGATGCGCCAGTCGCGCCGCCCTTCTTCGAGCCGCCGCTTTTGCTCGCGCAGCAATATCGTAATCAGGGCCACCATGTCGGTGTCGCCTCCCAAATGCTCGGCCTCCATGAAGGAGCCGTCCGGTTCGTTGGCGACATTGCGCAAATGGGCAAAATGGATGCGTTCGGCAAAGCGCGCCGCGATCGCCGGCACGTCGTTGTCCGGTCCCGCCCCCAGCGAACCGGAGCATAGCGTGAGACCATTCGAGCGCGACGGCACCGCATCAAGCGTGAAGGCGATGTCCTCGGCGTTGGACACGATGCGCGGCAGGCCGAACAACGGACGCGGCGGATCATCGGGGTGTACGCACATATTGATGCCGAGCTCCTCGGCGGTGGGGATGACGGCGGCAAGAAAGCGCACGAAGTTCTGCCGCAGTTCCGCCTTCGCCATGCCGTGGTAGCGAGCGAGCACGGCCTTCAGCCCCGGCACGTCATAGCGCTCGTAGGCGCCCGGCAGGCCGGCCATGATGTTGGCCAGCAGGCGCGCGCGGTCGCCTTCCGAAGAGGCGCCGAACCATGCTCTGGCCCGAGCCATGATTTCGGGCGTGTGCTCCTCTTCGGCACCGCGACGTTCGAGAATGAAGCAGTCGAAGGCAGCATATTCGTGCGCATTGAAACGCAGCGCCGTACCGCCTCCCGGCAGCGGCGCGGCCAACTCGGTGCGGGTCCAGTCGAGCACCGGCATGAAATTGTAGCAAACGGTGGTGATGCCGCAACGGGCCAGGTTTCTGAGCGATTGCCGATAGTTGGCGAAGAGCGGCTCCAGATCGCCATCTCCGGATTTGATGGTCTCGTGAACCGGAAGGCTCTCCACGACGCGCCACTCCAGCCCGAGCTCCGTATCGGCAATCACGCGCTTGCGCTTTTCGATCTCATCAACGCTCCACGCCACACCATAGGGGATGTGGTGCAGCGCCGTGACGATGCCTGTCGCTCCGGCTTGCCTGATATGGGAGAGCCGGACGGCGTCGTCCGGGCCGAACCAGCGGAAGGTCTGTTCCATCGCCTTGCGATCCTTGCGTATTTTCAATGGGAGGGAAGTTGCGGCCCGCAGCGGTCAGTCGTCGGCCTGGATCAGATCGGGCCGGCTGGCCGCCAGGCCGTGCGTGATCTTCAGCACCTCCGACAGATGCTCGCGCATGCGGGCCTCCGCCGCCGCGATATCGCCATCGAGCACGGCCTTGAAGATCGCCTCGTGCTGGGCGATCAGTGTGTCGACCGGCGTGATCGCCGGCAGGCTGAGGAAGCGCAGACGGTCGAACTGCGCCTTTTCCCGCTCGATGACTCCCCAGACGCTGCTCTGGCCGATGCCGTCGGCCAGAGCAGCGTGAAAGTCGTCGTCGGCTTCGGTGAAGCGTGCCGCGTCACCGCCGGCGTCGCGCTGGCGGGCAAGCGCGACACGCAGGTTCCGCGCGGTTTCCTCGCTGATGCCGTTGGCAGCGGCACTCCGCGCCACCGCGACCTCCAGCGCCTCACGCACGAAGCGGGCACGCTCCACGGCCTTGAGCGAGATGCGGCGCACGAAGCTGCCGCGTTGCGGCAGCACCTCGATCATCTCTTCCTCGACCAGGCGGATCAGCGCCTCGCGCACCGGCGTGCGACTGGTGCCGAAGCGCATGGCCAGTTCGTTCTCCGACAGCCGCTCGCCTGGGGTCAGGCGCAGCGAGACGATATCTCGCCGCAGCGCGGCATGGATCTCGCGCACCGAAGCCGGCATGGTGCGAAAACCCGACGGGCTGGTCGGTCGGATCGCCGGTAGGCCCTTGGTCACGTCCATTCTCCTATTCAAAAAACAAGCTAGGCAGCCAGAGCGATATGGCCGGTATGTAGGATACCAGCATCAGAACGATAATATTGCAGATCAGGAAGGGCACGATGGCCTTGCTGACCTGGGCAAGCGAAACCTTGCCGATGTTGGCGGCAACGAACAGGCATACGCCGACCGGCGGCGTGGTCAGGCCGATCATCAAATTCAGGATGCAGAAGATCGCGAAATGGATCGGATCGATGCCTACCTGCGTGGCGACCGCCAGAAGCGGCGGAAACAGGATGATGAGAGCGGCTATCGTTTCCATGAAGGTGCCGACGATCAGCAGCAGGATGTTGATGAACAGGATGATGAGATACTTGTTCGTCGTCACCGCCAGCATCGCTGCCGCTATCGCCTGCGGAATCTGCTCGCTGGTCATGATCCAGCCGAAGACGTTGGCAAGCCCGACCAGCAGGATAAGCGCGCCCGAGCCGATGGCGCTTTCCAGGAGGATGCCCGGTAGGTCTTTCAGGCGGAACCCCTTGTAGACGAAGAGGCCGATAGCGAAGGCGTACAGCGAGGCGACGATCGACGCCTCGGTGGGCGTGAACACGCCGCCCACGATGCCGACGAGGATGATGAGCGTCATAAGGATCGCCCAGATCGCTGCACGGCTGGAACGCAGCAACACACGGAAGCCGACCCATTCGCCCTTGGGGTAGCCGCGCTGGCGCGACAGGATATAGACAGTGATCAGCATGCCGAGGCCGAGCAGCAAGCCGGGGATCGCGCCGGCCACGAACATCTTGCCTACCGACAGGCCGGTGAGCGTTCCGGCAATGATCATCGGAACGCTTGGCGGAATGATCGGACCGACGGTGGAAGCAGCGGCGGTAAGAGCCGAAGCAAAAGGGGCGTCATATCCGGCCTTCTTCATCGCCGGGATCATGACAGCGCCGATCGAGGCGGTCTCCGCGACAGCCGTGCCGGATATACCGGCGAAGATCATCGAACCGGTGACGTTGGCCAGGCCGAGGCCTCCGCGGATGTGGCCGACAAGCGCATTGCCGAAACGCACGATCTGGTCGGTGATACCGCCGCCGTTCATCAGGTTGCCGGCCAGCACGAAGCCGGGGATGCACAACAGCACGAAGCTGTCCATGCCTGAATACATGAACTGTGCCACGACCGTCAGGTCGATGTCGGCAAGGTAGAGATAAATGGCCGACGCAACACCAAGCGCGATCGCAACCGGCACACCGAGGATGAGGCAGATGGCGAAGCTGCCGAAAAGGGCCGCGACCAGCATCAGATCAGCTCCTCGTGACGCATTGGCTGTCCGAAGCCGAACAGCCGGGCCAGGGAGAAGATGGCAAGCGCAACCGGAATTATCAGCACGGTGACGTAAACGATGAGCATCGGCGCGTCGAGGGATCGTGCGCGCTCGCCGATGCTTCCCGAGACATAGGCGTAGGCACCGGGAATGACGGCGAGGCTGAACAGCATCGTGATGACATCTGCCACCCGCTCGACCTGACGCCGGGCGCGGGCTGGCAGGGATGCGGTGAAGAGATCGACATTGACCAGGTCGCCGCGCAGGACGGCGAGGCCGCACGAAAAGGCGACCATGTGCAGCAACGCGAAACGCGCCACCTCCTCGGTCCAGGCCGGTGACGGGAAGCCTGGCAGACGGCCGAGCACCTGTATGGTCACGACGGCGATGAGAACGGCGAAAGCAATGATGGTTCCGGCTTTGCAGATCGCCTTCAGGCCAGCCAGCAGCATACCGACGGTTCGTTTCATGGGCTCCTCCCAGACGAGCGCCGGGTCGTTATCGCGGTCCGGCGTTCATGGTCCTTGTGGGGTCGACAAAAGTGGAGAAGCCGCCCAAGGGCGGTTTCCCGACTCGCCTATTTCGTGGCGAGAATGTCCTCGTAAAGCGGCTTCAGGTCGGCGCCGAGCGAGGCGGTGACCGCATCCTTGCCCCTGGTGGCGAACGCCTGCTTGTCCACGTCGATGAACTCCATGCCTTTGGCCTTCAGTTCGTCGGCGATGCGAGCCTCGTCGGCCAGGAACAGCTTGCGCTCGAATTCCTGCGCCACGGCGGCCGCTTCCCGGATGGCTTTCTGCTGCTCATCTGGCAGCTTGCCGAGTTTCCGGCTGCCGCCGACGAGGTAGATCCAGCTCAGCACGTGGTCGGTCTTGTTCAGATATTTCTGCACCTCGAAGAAACTCGCCGACTGGATCAGGGCGAGCGGGTTCTCCTGCGCGTCGACGACATGGCTCTGCAGCGAGGTGAAGACCTCGGAGAAGGCCATCGGCGTCGGTTTGGCGCCGAGCGCCTGCCAGAACGAGACGAACAACGGCACGTTCGGCACACGCAGTTTGAGGCCGGCGAGTTCATCGGGCGTGCGGATCGCCTTGTTGGCGGTCAGTTCGCGCGGACCGCGCGCAAACCAGGTCAGCGGAACGAGCTTGGTCTTGTCCTCGATCTCGGCGGCGATCTTCTGGCCGACGGAGCCCCCGATCACGGCCTTCATATGGTCGAAATCGCGGATGGCGTAAGGCACGGCGAGCAAGGCTGCGAGCGGCGCCCAGTTCTGCAGTGACTCGCCGGTGATCGTGAAATCGACGGTGCCGAGCTGGATGCCTTTGATGAGGTCGGTTTCCTTGCCTAGCTGCTCGTTCGGAAAGACCTTGATCTCGATCTCGCCATTGGTGCGGGTGGCGACCTCCTCGGCGAACTTCAGCGAGGCCTTGTGCCAGCTGTTCTGCTCGTTCGCGAGATGGCCAAGCTTCAATACGGTCTTGGCTTGGGCACGGCCGACGATGGTGATGCTGGCGCCGGCTCCGAGAGCGGTGGCCAGCACACTGCGGCGTGAAATCTTGGTATCGAACACAGTCTTTCCTCCTTCAGTTGTTATGCATCAGTCAAAGGCGAGATGAACCTTGACGACCTGTCCCGGTTCGCTCTCGATCAGCGAAAACGCAGCCTTCGCCTCGGCGGCGGCAAAGGTGTGGGTAATCATGGCGGCCGGACGCAACCTCCCTTGCTCCAGCCACCTGATGACTTGCGGCAAGAGTCTACGGCTGAGCCGTGACCCGTGCAGCGACAGTTCCTTCCTGACGATCTCCTGCTGACTGACGTTGCACGGCGCGGGTGAAAAGCCGAGCAGGCCGATGCGGCCGGCGGGACTTGCCAGCCCGCAGGCCTCGGCCAGGAGCGCCGGTACGCCTGCACCGTCGATGACCACTGAGGGCCCGAGGCCTTCGTTCTCGCCCGCGACGGCGACCGGCACGGACTCTTTGGCGGAGTGGATGACGCGGTCGGCGCCGAAGGCCTCTGCGCGCTCCAGGCGC
The DNA here is from genome assembly GCF_020164715.1 of Mesorhizobium sp. ESP7-2. Classification (NCBI taxonomy): domain Bacteria; kingdom Pseudomonadati; phylum Pseudomonadota; class Alphaproteobacteria; order Hyphomicrobiales; family Phyllobacteriaceae; genus Mesorhizobium; species Mesorhizobium sp. ESP7-2. Next base: position 20,694 of record NZ_JAIUGQ010000020.1, on the reverse strand, counting down.
TTGGCGTCGAGATCAGCCAAAATCACCCGTGCGCCATGGAGCTTCGCCACCTGAAGGACCGTAAGGCCCACGGTGCCAGCACCGTAGACAAGCACCACATCGTCTGCCGAGCAGCCAGTGCGCGAAAGGACGTTGGCCGCGATCGAAAACGGCTCGGCGAGCGCGGCCACTTCGACCGGCAGCGTGGGGGCCAGTTTCACCGCATTGGCGGCGGGCACGACAACCCGATCGCGGAAGCCCCCGTCACGATGGACGCCCAGCACCTCCAGATTGGCGCAGACATTGGACCGGCCGACTCGACAGGCATAGCAAAGGCCGCAGGAAATCACCGGGTCGACGACGACGCGGTCGCCCGGCGTCAATCCCGTCGCCTGCGGCCCGACAGCCTCGACGACACCTGCAAATTCATGGCCGATGATGCGCGGATATTTTGCAAAGGGATTGGTGCCGTGGAGAATGTGGATATCTGAGCCGCAGATACCTGCGCGCTGCACGCGCACCATCACATCGCCCGCTCCCAGCGCGCGCGGCTCGTTCTCCATCAGGACCAAGGCGCCCGGCCTTTCGACGGCGACGGCAACCATGCTTCCTCCAAACTTCCATACTAGTGTGCATTACCGGTATGGAAGTTTGTTCGGCCTGTCAATTAATGCATCAGACTCTCGGCACCAACGTCTTCAGGTCTTCATTCGCATCGGAGACGACGAGCTTCACGCTCCTGAGGCCGCGCCGCGTCAGCTTGCGAAGCAATTGGCTGGTTGACACGGGCACATGTCACAGCTCATCCGGCCCTTCCGATATCGGCACCGGGACCTTCAGATGGAAGGAGACCGGTATTCTCCTTCTCCCTTGTTCAAGCGGATTGCCGGGCGATAATTTGGAAGCCGAGATCCTTGACCCGTCCAGCAGGCGGTTCGCCGTCAAAGCGCGCCAGGATCGCCTTGGCGGCAGTGAGCCCGAGCTCCGTCCGGTCGACCCGGACTGTGGTAAGCGGCGGCACGACATGGGCCGCGAAATCCTGATCCCCGAAGCCGATGACGGCGATCTCGTCGGGTACCCGCAGGCCGCGGACGTTGGCCTCGATAAGAACCCCGTGCGCGAGCAGATCGGAGCTGCAAAAAATCGCTCCACCCCTGAAATTCTGCTCGTCAACGAGAATCCGCAGAGCCTCGCGACCGCGTGCAAGGCTAGCGCCTCCCACGAAATTAATCTGCGTAACGTCGATGCCCGCACGGCGGCCGATCTCCTTTACGAAAGCGTCCTTGCGCCTGAGCGCGCGTTCATCGCCAGCGGAAACCGTCGCAGCGTTCTTGTAGCCGGCCTCCAATACGAATTCCGCCACTGCGCGGCCCGTCTCGACATGCGAAAAGCCGACGCAGAGATCGATCGGTGTCTCGGTCATGTCCCACAATTCCACTACAGGAATTCCGGCCGCCATCAGCATGCGGCGCGCCTCCAGCATATGGTGGATGCCGGTCAGGAGCATCGCGTCTGGCCGGCGGGAAAGAAGCGTCACGATCGCTCTTTCCTCTTCCTTCGGGTCGAAGCCCGTTTCGGACAAAAGGATCTGGTAGCCGTGCCCGGCGATGCCCTCACTGAAGGCCTGGATCATTGAGGAATAGACGATATTCGTGATGGAAGGCACCAGCGCCCCAATGAGGCGGCTACGGCGAGAGGCTAGCGCGCCGGCTATCGCATTCGGTACGAACCCGGTCATTTCGATGGCGTTGCGGATCTTCTCGAACGTTGCCGGGGAGACCTTCGACGGGTCGCTCAGCGCCCGCGAAACGGTGACCTGAGAAACACCGGCCAGGCGGCCGACCGTTGCCATGGTAACGGGACGGCTGGAGCCTTCTTTCGCCCGCTCGACGTTTCCGCCGTCGTACCTGTCTCGCCGGCCCGACCCGGTCTTGCTCATGCCATTTCCGTTTCCCGCCGCGATCAAGCTTGCTCAAGAACAGCTTCACTTGTCTTGTGCTGTTTGCTGCGCCTTGCAAGAATGATTGATACCCAAATGGACCCGGCGATCAAGAACCACATCAGAACGGCAATCCAGCTCTTGGTGAAAAAGATCGTCAGGTCGCCGAACGATTCGAGGCTCTTCACGAAATAGATCTCGGCTGAAGGCCCGAGGATGAAGCCGATGATGAAAGGGGCGATCTCGATGCCAATCTTCAGCGCGAACCAACCGAAGACACCGAAGATCAGAAGCGTCCACACATCGAACATCACGCCGTAATTGGTGGTGTAGGCGCCGACCATGCACATCATCACGATGAGTGGAAAGAGAATGTGCTTCGGCACGGTGACGATCAGCGCCAGATAGCGAATGGCGAGATACATCATGGCGAACATCGCGAGATTGGCGATCAGCATCGCCACGATTATCGCGTCCCAGGTTCCGGAATTGTTGCCGATGAAAAGCGGCCCCACCTGCACACCTTGAAGAGTGAAGGCGCCGATGAGTAGCGCCGTCGTCGAGTCGCCGGGAATGCCGAGCGAGAGCAGCGGGATCAGAGCGCCGCCGGTCAGCCCGTTGTTGCCGGATTCGGAGGCGATGACGCCTGCGGGCTCTCCCTTGCCGAAGCGTTCGGGATTTCGCGAGAAAGTCTTGGCGTTCGAATAGGCGAGGATCGAGGCCGCCGATCCGCCGACGCCGGGCAGGATGCCAACAAAGGTGCCGATGCCCGAGGAGCGGATCAGGTTCCATATCTGACCTCGGAACAGCGAAAACGAAAAAGTCGAATGCTTGCCGAGCTTAAGCTCGCTGATGTCCTGTCCTTCGGGAACGCCCTGTTGTGCTTCTTCAAGGACGGCCGCGATACCGAACAGGCCGATCAGGACGGGCAGCAGGGAAAAGCCGTTGTCCAGCCAGTATTCGAGACCGGGCGGCACCAACCGGATTTCGCCATTGCCGCCGTTCGAGGTGGCGTAGGTGCCGATGAGGCTGATGAAGATGCCGAGAAAGCCGGAAAAGACACCCATTAGCATGTCGCTGCTGAGCGCGCCCATCACGGTGAGCGCGAAAAGAATGATCAGGAACTTCTCGACATAGGAGAAGCGGATCGCGAAGTCGGCGAGCGCCGGAGCAAACAGGTAGAGGATGAGCAGGCTGAAGAGGCCGCCGAAAAGGGAGGAGATGATACCGATGCGCAATGCTTTCTCCCCCTCTCCTTTCCGCGTCATTGGATAGCCGTCGAGCGTCGTGGTGATCGAGGAGGGAGTACCCGGTATGCCGATCAGGATGGCCGGCACCAGCCCGCCAGATATGCCGCCGACATAGAGACCGAGCAGCAGGGCGAGGCCGTTCGTGAGTCCCAGAGAATAAGTGAGCGGGAGGCAGACCGCGACCGCCATCGTTGCTGTCAGCCCCGGAATGGCCCCGAAGACGATGCCCACGAAGGTTCCGCCAACGATGAGCGACAGGAAAAGCGGGGTGACGAAATCGAAAAGTTCCATGGAGTTCAGGCCCGCGGACGGATTGATCAGGGAAGCGACAGGAAGAAGACGTCGTTGAACAGCCACCACGTCAGCACGGGCGCAATGGCGGCCATCATGACAACCGGCAAGACCGTTCTGAGGTTGCGCTGGTGCATGAAGAGCAGCGACGTCAACAAAACGAAGGGAATGGAGCAAGCCAGGAACCCGAAGCCGGTGTTCGGCATCAGTTCGCCGACGGGTTCGAGGAGCGCGAAATAGATGAAGCACAGCCCGATCGCGCCGAAGAACCGCATCTTGTCCATCTGTGAGACGATGCCGCGCCAATAGGCGCCTGATCCGGCAATGGAACGGCGCCGGGTGACGACGATCGCAAGGCCGAGGATCGCAAGGATCGCGCCGATCACTCCCGGGAAGACGAGGTGCGACGTTTCGAAGTTGATGGTGACGTGGGTAAGGCTGCTCATGCCGTCTCCTGTGCAAGAAGGAAAAGGGCCGGTTTCACCCGGCCCCGCCGTCACTTGCCGGAAATCTTCGCAATGATCCCGTTGTAGGCTGCGTTCTTCTCTTCGAGATGCGCGGCCGCTTCCTTCGAGGGCTTGAAATTCGGAATGAAGAAGGCCTGCTTCTGGCGTTCCTGGATCTTGCCTTCGGCGAAGACATCCTTGAGCGCCGCGTCGATCGCATCGACCATGCCCTGATCCATGTCCTTGTTGTAGAGGAAGAAGAATTCCTTGTCGAAGGTGAAGTCCTTCTTGCCGTCTTCAGTCACGCTCGTCTTCGGGCTGGTGTATTTCAACATATCGTCTCGAGTCGTCTTGCCCATGCCCATTTCCGGGGCTTGCTCGATCGTTTCCGGCCGCGCCGTGATCCAGACAAAGCGCATCGCCTTCTGGTCCGATTCCGGCAATTGCGTGAACTGCTCGTTGGCCTGGATCGAGCCGTTGATGACGTCGGCAAGATCGTCGAACATCGCCTGGTTCTTGTCGGACTGGCTGCCCGTCTTCACCGAGACGATGTTGGCCTCCGAACCGGGCGACAGGATGCTTGCGGCATTCTTCATCGCGGAAAAGCCGATTTCGGAAACCCCGCCGGGCTCGATCGCCACGCGGATCTTGGTGCCGGCGGCGGCGGCCTTGAAGATGTCGTCCATCGATTTATAGGGCGAATCCTTGGCCACCAGATAGGCATTGCCCGGATTGATCGCGACCGTCGGGCCGATCTTGTACTTCGTGAAGATGTCGTCGAAGCCGTGCACGCCGTAGAGATGTGAGAGATAGGCAGAATCGTGGAAGATCATGATCGTCGTCCCGCGCCCGTCGCGTTCCAGCGCCTTGAACGCTTCATTGGCGCCGACTGCATCCACCTTCATGTTCACGCCAAGCTTTTGGGACAGCGCGTCGGCGACGATGGCGGAGTTCTGGTAGGTGTCGCCACCGGTCGATGACGAACCGATCACCATCCGGATATTGTGCGGCAAATCCCGAGCGGCCGCAGCCAACGGCTGCGTGAGAAACATTGCCGCGCCGACGACCACAATCATTCTACGGGTAATTTTCATCTTTCCTCCCATACCCAGCCCACTGGCGGGGTTCCTCATTTCATGGCATGCACAAGCCCGCAGTGAATGCGCATACATTATCTTGTTCGGTTCATTTGCGCCTGTCAACTCTCATAGTATTCGTTGCGGATAACGAAATCTGGATGGGCCGGCTGCGGTTGACACGAAATGATGAAAGCGCATACATAATTGCTGTTTCAAGGAATAGTCGATGGTCCCAGGAAAAAAGAGCCCGGAAACGCTTCGCAGCGCACGCTGGTTCGCACCGGATGACCTGCGCAGTTTCGGACATCGGTCCCGTATGATGCAGATGGGGCTCGCGCCGGAGGACTGGGCCGGCAAACCAATCATCGGCATCCTGAACACATGGTCCGAGATGAACCCCTGTCACCTGCATTTCCGTGACAGGGCCGAGGACGTGAAAAAAGGCATCGTGCAGGCGGGCGGTCTCGGTGTCGAAATTCCGACGATTTCGATCGACGAGAGCTTCACCAAGCCGACATCCATGCTCTACCGCAACATGATTGCCATGGAGACGGAAGAGACGATCCGGTCCCATCCGCTCGACGGCGTGGTGCTGATGGGCGGTTGCGACAAGTCGACCCCGGGTCTGACCATGGGCGCGATCACCGCTGGCATTCCCTTCATTTATCTCCCCGCGGGTCCGATGCTGCGGGGCAACTATGCCGGCAGGGCGCTGGGCTCCGGTTCGGACGCCTGGAAGTACTGGGACGAGCGGCGGGCGGGCAATATTTCCGACGACGAATGGCTGGGTGTGGAAGGCGGCATCGCCCGTTCCTATGGTCACTGCATGACCATGGGCACGGCTTCGACCATGACAGCGATTGCCGAGGCCATGGGCCTCTGCCTGCCCGGTGCATCTTCCATTCCCGCCCCCGATGCCAACCACAAGCGCATGAGTGCGGCCTGCGGGCGCCGGATCGTCGACATGGTCTGGGAAGACCTGACCCCGGACAAAATCGTGACCGAAGCCGCCGTCCGCAACGCTGCCATCGTCGCCATGGCAACGGGCTGCTCCACCAATGCGGTCGTGCACCTTTTGGCGATGGCGCGGCGGGCCGGCGTGAAGCTGAGCCTCGACGACCTCGACGCTCTCGGACGGATAACGCCGCTGATCGCCAACATCCGGCCTTCGGGCAAGGACTACCTGATGGAGGATTTCTATTTCGCCGGCGGCTTGAGGGCGCTGATGAATGAGCTCGGAGACCGGCTGGACAGAAGCAGCATCACCTGCACCGGACGACCGCTCGGCGAAACGCTGGCAGGCGCGGAGGTCTACAACGATGACGTCATCCGCCCGCTTTCCAATCCGGTTTATTACGAAGGTTCGTTAGCCGTGCTCAGGGGCAACCTCTGTCCCGACGGCGCCGTGATGAAGCCGGCTGCCTGCGATCCGCGTTTTCATGTGCATGAAGGCCCGGCGCTCGTTTTCGACAGCTACCCGGAAATGAAGGCGGCCATCGACGACGAAGATCTCGACGTAACGCCGGACCATGTGCTGGTGCTGCGCAATGCAGGCCCACAGGGGGGCCCCGGCTTTCCCGAGTGGGGCATGCTGCCGATCCCCAAGGCGCTGGTCAAGAAGGGCCACCGCGACATGCTGCGCATTTCGGATGCCCGCATGTCCGGCACGTCCTACGGCGCCTGCATCCTGCATGTCGCCCCGGAATCCTTCATTGGCGGACCGCTGGCGCTCCTGAAGAGCGGCGATATCGTCCGGCTGGACCTGCCGAACCGCCGTCTGGACATGCTTGTCGGTGAAGAGGAGCTTGCCGCCCGCAGGGCTGCCTGGATACCGCCGGAACCGCGTTTCGAGCGCGGTTGGGGCTACATGTTCCAGCGCCATGTCGCCCAGGCGAACGAGGGCTGCGATTTCGACTTCCTGACCCGCGATTTCGGCCAGCCGGCCGGCGAGCCTGACATTTTCTGAACGGACGAGGAAAAGCCATGTCCCACGACCTCGACAAGGCCTTGACCGGTATTTCCGGCATTCTCGTCACGCCCTACGACACGGACGGGAATGTCGCACCCAAACGCCTTCAGCCGATCATCGACCACGCGTTGCAGGCCGGTGTCCACATCCCCGTCGTCAACGGCAACACGGGCGAGTTTTACGCCCTGACGACAGACGAAGCCTGCACCATGGTGCGTGAGGTGACGGCGATGGTTGCCGGTCGCGCACCGGTGCTGGCCGGCATCGGCCGGTCGATCCGCGACGCCTGCCGACTCGCCATGGCTTCCGCCAATGCGGGCGCCGCCGCGCTGATGATCCACCAGCCGCCGGATCCCTTCGTTTCTCCGCGCGGAACGGTCGAATACGTCAAGGCGGTCAGCGAGGCTTCCGGCGGCCTGCCGGTCATGCTCTATCTGCGCAACGATGCCATCGGAACCAGGGCGATTGCCGACCTTTGCGCCCTTCCGGGTGTGAGGGGCGTGAAGTGGGCGACGCCGAACCCGATGAAGCTTGCCGAGGCGATAGCGGCCTGCGATCCGTCGATCGTCTGGGTCGGCGGCCTCGCGGAAGTCTGGGCCCCCACCTTCTACGCGGTCGGCGCGCGGGGCTTCACCTCCGGTCTGATCAATCTCTGGCCGGAACGTTCGATCGCGATCCATTCGGCGCTCGAGGCCGGCGACTATGCCACCGCCCGCGAACTGATCGCCGGCATGCGCGCCTTCGAGGAAGTGCGCGCCGAAGAGCTGAACGGAACCAATGTCACCGGCGTCAAGGCCGCTCTCCAGGCGGTCGGCAAGGATTGCGGCCCGACGCGGCCGCCGTCCGCCTGGCCTCTGACCGCCGGCCAGCAGGAAAAGATGCTCGCTTTCCTGAGATCCTCAGGACTCGTCTGAACCCACCCAGAGGAAAGCCCCGTCATGAAATCTGAAACCAGATCCAAACTCATGGGCGTGTCCGTCGCGACGCTGGCGACTGCCCTCTTTAAGCGCGGCCTGCGCAACCAGGTGATCCAGGGCGTCCATCCGGTGGCCCCCAAGGGCCGCAATATGGTCGGCCCTGCCTTCACGCTGCGCTACATGCCTGCCCGGGAGGACCGCAACCAACTCAGCGAGTTCCGCAATCCGAAGCATCCCCAGCGCGTCGCGATCGAGACCTGTCCCGAAGGCCATGTCATGGTGATCGACAGCCGCAAGGATGCCCGGGCGGCAAGCGCGGGCGACATTCTGATCACCCGGCTCATGATGCGCGGTGGCGCCGGCATCGTGACCGACGGCGGCTTCCGCGACGCCGCAACGATCGGCGCGCTCGACATTCCGGCCTATCACGCCCGCCCCTCAAGCCCGACGAACCTGACGCTGCATGAAGCGATCGAGATCAATGGGCCGATCGGTTGCGGCGATGCGCCGATCTTTCCCGGCGACATCGTCGTCGGCGACGAAGACTGCGTGATCGTCATTCCCGCCCATCTGGCCGAGGAGGTGGCCGACGAAGCGGTGGAAATGTCGGCTTACGAGGATTTTGTGGTCGAGCAGGTGAAGAATGGCCAGACCATCACCGGTCTCTACCCTTGCACGAAGGAGGAACACCAGGCCGCTTTCGCCGAGTGGCGAAAGAGCAACGGCCGATAGACCGTTGCGCTACCGGAGGAGCAGGAAAGCCGTGGCATGAACCTGTCCGTTTAATGGAAGGCGACCCGGATTTGAGAACACATGTGTCAGAAGGAGGAGGGACGCAAATGCAAGCACCGCAGGATCCAACGCGATCACTCCGGTCGCGGCAGGCACGTTTCGCAAGATGTGCTCGTGCGAGAGATGAGAGAAGCCATGAAATCGATTGGTCGCAGAAAGGGATGGCAAGGCGTGCCATTCGGAAATCCGCCAGCCTTCCGGCCGTGCTTTACATGCGCTGCTGGTAGCGCTACCAATTCAGATGGAGGACGCGGCAAGACTGCAAGCTGCGTATGTATGGAGTGGACGTCTCCCTCGCAGGCGTCGCATCGCTCGGGAGGGAATCGATGGCATCCGTTGCGATCCGCGATGTCTACAAATCCTTCGGCGCCGCCGAAATTCTCCATGGCGTCGGGATCGATATAGAAGACGGCGAGTTCGTGACGCTGGTCGGCCCGTCGGGCTGTGGGAAGTCGACACTGTTGCGCATGATCGCGGGCCTAGAAGGCATCACGCGCGGCGAGATCGCCATTGGCGGGCGCATTGTCAACACGGTCGCCCCCAAGGAACGCGACATTGCCATGGTGTTCCAGAATTACGCGCTTTACCCACATATGACGGTGCGCGAGAACATGGCGTTCTCCCTGATGTTGAAGCGTGTCTCGAAGCAGGAGAGCGATGGCAAGGTCGAGCGTGCCGCGGAAATTCTCAACCTCACGCCGCTGCTGTCGCGCTATCCCCGGCAGCTTTCGGGCGGGCAGCGGCAGCGCGTGGCCATGGGCCGGGCGATCGTGCGCGACCCGCAGGTCTTTTTGTTTGACGAGCCGCTCTCCAATCTCGATGCCAAACTGCGCGTGCAGATGCGCGCGGAGATCAAGGAACTGCACCAGCGCCTGAAGACCACGACCGTCTATGTCACTCACGATCAGATCGAGGCGATGACGATGGCCGACAAGATCGTCGTCATGCATGACGGCAATGTGGAGCAGATCGGACGACCGCTCGATCTTTATGACCGGCCGGACAATCTTTTCGTGGCGATGTTCATCGGCTCCCCAGCAATGAACATGCTGACAGGCCGCATTGGCGCCGGCGGCTTCGAAGGCAGCGGCGGCGTCGCCATAGATTTGCCGCGGACGCCGCAAAACCTGAATAACGGTCCGGTGGTGCTTGGCATACGGCCCGAGCATCTACGCCTTTCCGACCAGGGCTTCCCCGTCACCATTTCGGTCGTCGAACCGACCGGGTCGGAGTTGCAGATTATCGGCCGCGCGCCTGGCGGTGAAGAGATCGTCGCGAATTTCCGGGAGCGCCACCCGTTCCAGCCCGGCGAAACCGTCAAGCTTGCCGCCGAGCCGAGCCTGATCCATCTCTTTGACGCAGATACGGGCCGCCGGCTTTGAACATACCGAGGTCTCAGCCAATCAAAACAGGAGGAAATGGCAATGAGATTCACCAGACGCGACGTGATACGAACCAGCGCCGGTGCGGCGGCTGCCGGAGCAATCGGCAACCGCCTGCTTGGCACGCCAGCCTTTGCCCAGGATGCGCCGAAATACACGCCCGAAAAAGGCGCCAAGCTCAGGCTCCTTCGCTGGTCGCCGTTTGTCCAGGGCGATGAGACCGCCTGGCTGGCGCTGACGAAGAAATTCACCGATGCCACCGGTGTCGAGGTGCGCGTCGACAAGGAGAGCTGGGAGGACATTCGTCCCAAGGCGGCGGTCGCGGCCAATGTCGGCTCGGGCCCCGACCTGATGTTCGTCTGGTTCGACGATCCCTTCCAATATCCCGACAAGCTCCTCGATGTGACCGATCTCGGAGATTATCTGGGCAAGAAGTATGGCGGCTGGCACGAGGGCCCGAAGAGCTACGCCACCAAGGACGGCAAGTTCATCGGCTTGCCGCTGGCCACCATAGGCAACGCCATCGTCTACCGCGAGAGCTGGGTCAAGGAGGCCGGTTTCTCCGAGTTCCCGAAAGACACCGACAGCTTCCTCGAATTGTGCAAGGCCATGCAGGCTAAAGGCAATCCGGCCGGCTTCACCCATGGGCATGGCGTCGGTGACGGCAACAACTACGCTCATTGGCTGTTGTGGAGCCATGGTGGCAAGATGGTCGACGAGAACAGCAAGGTGGTGATCAACAGTCCCGAGACGATGAAGGCGATCGAATATGCTCAGGCGCTCTACAAGACCTTCATCCCCGGCACGGAAAGCTGGCTCGACGTGAACAACAACCGCGCCTTCCTGGCCGGAGAGTTGTCCGTCATCGCCAACGGTATCTCGGCCTATGAAACCGCCAGGATCAACAAGGACAAGGATCCTAAGTTGACTGAAATGGCCAAGGACATCCGCACCGCTAGCTTGCCGATCGGTCCGATCGGCAAGGCGGTGGAGCTTTACCAGGTCACCTCGGCGGTGATCTTCAACTACACGCCCTATCCGAACGCGGCCAAGGCCTATCTGCAGTTCGTGTTCGAGGAACCGCAGATGTCGGAATGGATCAAGGGCTCTTCCGGCTATTGCTGCCAAACCTTGAAGGCCTACGACGACAATCCGATCTGGAAGGCCGATCCGAACTATGCGCCCTATGCCAAAGCGTCCGCAACGCTGCGCAACAACGGCTACGCCGGGCCGCTCGGCTACGCTTCGGCCGCCACCATGGCCGACTATGTGCTGGTCGACATGTTCGCCAAGGCGGTGACCGGTCGGGCGACGCCACAGGAGGCAATGGAAGAGGCCGAGAAGCGCGCCAACCGGTATTACCGGGTGTAGTCCGCACGTCTTCTTCCGTTCACGGAAGAAGACGCTTGTATTTTCGGGTCGGCCGCAGCGTGGGTCGAGACGTGCCGCCGAAATGCAAGCGCCCTATAAGGAGAGCGCGGGGCCGTGAGATCCGCGCGCCAGCAGTCTTCTCCACGAAGGCGGAAAGACTGCTGGCTCCGGCCACTCGATACCCACCAGAGGAGCTTTTTCATGGCCGTGACAACCGCCGCTGCCCCGCCCCGCCCCTCCTTCTTGTCGCGCATTGCGGAAAGCCGCGGGCTGCTTAGCTTCGGCTTTATGCTGCCGACAGTGGTGCTGCTGCTGGTCTTCCTGACCTATCCGCTGGGGCTCGGCGTCTGGCTCGGCTTCACCGACGCCCGCATCGGCAGGCCAGGCGTCTTCATCGGTCTGGAAAACTACGAATATCTCTGGGACGACAGCGTGTTCTGGCTGTCCGTGTTCAACACGCTTCTCTACACGGTGAGCGCGTCGATCCTGAAGTTCGCCCTCGGGCTATGGCTGGCGTTGCTGCTCAACGAGAACCTGCCGTTCAAATCCTTTTTCCGCGCGGTGGTGCTTCTTCCCTGGGTGGTGCCGACGGTGTTGTCGGCGATCGCTTTCTGGTGGATCTACGATTCGCAGTTCTCGATCATCTCCTGGGCTCTCAAGCAGATGGGCCTCATCGATCACAACATCAATTTCCTTGGCGATCCGCAGAACGCCCGCGCTTCAGTGATCGCCGCCAATGTCTGGCGCGGCATTCCCTTCGTCGCCATAACCCTGCTCGCCGGCCTGCAGACGATCCCGCAATCGCTTTACGAAGCTGCCACGCTGGACGGCGCCGGTCGCTGGCAGCTGTTTCGCTATGTCACCCTGCCGCTGCTGACGCCGATCATCGCCATCACCATGACCTTTTCGGTTCTGTTCACCTTCACCGATTTCCAGCTCATCTATGTGCTGACGCGCGGCGGCCCGGTGAACGCCACACATCTCATGGCGACGCTTTCTTTCCAACGCGGCATTTCGGGCGGGCAACTCGGTGAAGGCGCAGCGATCGCGGTAGCGATGATCCCCTTCCTGCTAGGCGCGATCCTGTTCAGCTATTTCGGCTTGCAGCGGCGCAGATGGCAGCAAGGCGGCGGAGATTGAGATGGCTCTAATCAACGCTAAACCGAACCCCGCCGGCGGCGACGACGGTGGCATGACCTATTTGCAAAGCATGCCGCGCCGCGTGGTGACGGTCTACCTTCCGTTGGCGATTTTCGTCATCGTGCTGCTCTTTCCCTTCTACTGGATGACGATCACCGCCATCAAACCCAACGCGGAGATGACAAGCTACGATACATCGAGCCCGTTCTGGGTGGTCCACCCGACGTTGCAGAACATCCGTTACCTGCTGTTCGAGACCTCCTATCCGGGCTGGCTGCTCAATACGACGATCATCTCGGTCGCCGCTACCGTGCTTTCGCTCATCGCCGCGGTGTTGGCTGCCTATGCGATCGAGCGGCTGCGCTTTTCCGGGTCGCGCCAGGTCGGGCTCGCCGTCTTTCTCGCCTACCTAGTGCCGCCGTCCATCCTGTTCATTCCGCTGTCGGTCATGGTCTTCAATCTCGGGCTCTATGACACGCCCTTTGCCCTGATTTTGACTTATCCGACTTTCCTGGTGCCTTTCTGCACCTGGTTGCTGATGGGCTATTTTCGTTCCATTCCCTTCGAACTGGAAGAGTGCGCGCTCATCGATGGCGCCAGCCGCTGGCAGGTGCTGACCAAGATCGTGCTGCCGCTGTCGGTGCCGGGGCTGATCTCCGCCGGTATCTTCGCCTTCACGCTGTCGTGGAACGAGTTCATCTACGCTCTGACCTTCATTCAGTCGTCCGAAAACAAGACCGTGCCGGTGGGCGTGCTGACCGAGCTCGTCCGCTCCGACGTCTACGAATGGGGTTCGCTAATGGCCGGCGCCCTGATCGGGTCGCTGCCGGTGGTGATCCTTTATTCCTTCTTCGTCGAGCACTATGTTTCGTCAATGACCGGGGCGGTCAAAGAGTAGCCCAGCGCAATAGGGCAACTGACAGCAACGGCAATTTCCGGCGTTCCGCCATCGCAGCTGAGTCCACACGATACCCGGTGGCCGAACACGGCGTTAGCAGACGAATTCGCCAAAACTCTTGGCTTCCTTCAGGCGACGCTTCTCGATCGCTGGTGATCGTCCTTCGCCGATGGCGCGCCTCGCGTCGATGCACTTCTCCCGAGCCCGGGCGAGTGAAATCCCGTCGCGTCCGTACCCTCTCAGACAGATGGTCTCCCGGCGGCCGTTGAGCCTGTAATCCAGGCGAAAGGAGATCGCGCCACTTGGCATAACGCGGACATACATCCCGTCGTGGTCTGCAACTTTGTAGATTTTGTCTTTGGGTTTCAGCGCAATTTCAAGGGCTCGTAGTGGCGATTCCCTTTTATCGTCAATGCCTTGAAGCGAAAAAGTACCGTCACGAGGATCGTGTCCCTCTGCGTGGTGTAGCTGGCGGCATTGGTCGCCGTGCTCTCCGGCATGGGCCGGGCTGATCAGCGCGCCACGCAGAGGGACACGATCTGATTGGCCGCGACGGTACTTTTGAAAATTCGTGTGAGCAATATGCCGAAGGCCCGTCAGGCAGGCCGCCAAAGCCAAGCTCTGCGTACCGATAGTCACCGAATGTCGGTGGCATTTTTTTGTTCCAGAATCAGCGCTTCGCGATAGACCGGCGGGCACGATCCGCATCACGATGCCAACTGTTGAAATTGCCAATGCGTCTCGCACACTCTATCGCTAGAACCATCCAAAGAGTTCTGTCCGGAACGATTGATCATGGGTGGCGTGATTAGTGCGTAGTCAGCAGACCCTCGCGTCGCCTCAACCGAACTTTAGGCAAACCGATGCCTTTCGCCCAGGGCGTGTCTTCGTCTCTCGCTTGGTCGTCAGTTGTGTGCTGATATCCATGCCAACGGCGGTCCAAGCTCACATAATTCAGTCTGGATCCGGGGGGTTCGGCAGCGGATTCGAACATCCGCTGACCGGCCCCGATCATTTTCTGGCGATGTTCGCCGTCGGCCTGTGGGGTGCTCAAATCGGCGGACGATCAATATGGACGCTGCCGGTTGCCTTCCCGCTGATCATGGTTCTCGGCGGCATCGCCGGCATTGCGGGAATCCCTCTACCCGGCGTGGAGATCGGAATCGCGCTTTCGATCATCGCGCTAGGACTGGCCATTGCATGCGCCTGGCGGCCGGCGGAATGGATGGCCTTGCTGTTGATCGCAGTGTTTGCGATCTGTCATGGATATGCTCACGGTGCGGAGCTTCCGAACGCAGCCGATCCAGCCGACTACGCAATCGGGTTTGTCATCGCCACCGGCTTGATCCATCTTCTTGGCATCGGGGTCGGGCTTGTTCTAGGCAAGCCGTTCGGCGGACGGCTATCGCAAGTGCTGGGCGGGCTGATCGCGGTTGGAGGCATCTATTTCCTTGTCACTTGAGAACGACACTGAGCGAACAACGCCCGGGGCTCTGCGCTGGTCCGGCCCCCTGCTGGCATTCCTCGGGATTGCCTCGATCTGCGCTCTCATATTGGAGACGCGATCCGAACGGACAGTGACGACATGGTGGATTCTCAACAGTGGCCTTTCCGCAGAACGGGTCATGCCGCTTGCCGGATTGGGTGTGGCGATCGCACTAGCGCGCGGACGCCACGTGGCTGTCGCACTGGCAACATTCCTCCTGGGCGTCGTGCTCGGAATTGCCTTTCGTGATCGGTATCTCGCGATCATGGCGGACGTCCCCGGGGTGACGACGCACCTTTTCCTGACCGGGCCAGTTTCGGCGCTTACGGCCGGCCTGCTGTTGATCCTGCCTGCCCGCGTCAGACGATGGATTCTTCCCGTTGGCGCCATGTTGATCGGCGCGATGCTCGGTGTCGCCACAACGCTGACCGACCCCACTTTGCATGATCCCGCAATTTCGATGATCGCCACTCTCATCGGCTTGTGGATCTTGGCTGCCATTGGTCTCAGCGGGCACGCCTTCTGGCACGGCTGGTTTCCGATTGCCGCGCGCATCCTTGGCAGCTGGCTGATTGCGATCGGCCTTCTTCTTGGAGGCGCGGCAATTGCCTCCAAGCCTCCGGTGCTTGCACCACCGCCTCCGCCGGCATCGTTGACCGAAGGCGGAGCAAACCGCTTTGAAACACCGTTTCCGGGCATCAATCGGCAAGGCGACCGTTCACGGAACGCTGCAAGGCCATCCCTTCCGTGAACAAGCGCTGTGAGGTTGCCGGGGAATTTCGGTTCGACCGTCTTTGCAGGGTACTTCTGAGGCTCCGCCGCCAACGGTTTGGCGGGATGAGCCCGAATATCTCACCCTCTCCTATCCGTTCGCTTTTCATCAACGGGCCGATAATGGCCCGGCATTTCCAGTGCATGAGCCACATCCGTCTCGCGCACATTCTCGATGGGCCTCAAAATGCGGATGGACCTGGTCGGCATGTTTGCCACCATGATGCCGATGACCGTCTCGACATCCGGGCATCCCTGATCGCGGCAAATGATTTCATTGACCGAAATGGTCACATCTTCGGACCAACCGATATGGGCTCTCACCCAATCCTTGATTCTCGACGAAGAGGGAGGGACCGTTCTGCTGCGAGGTGCCAGCGGATTGAAGAAGGGTATCATGCACGGCATGCCAGAAAGCCGTCATTGATGATGTCCTTGCGCAGGTTACGGCCAATGAACACCAGACGGCTGACGCGCTCCTCGTCGTCCTTCCAAGGCCGCTGATGATCGCCCTCCAGCAGCATATGGACAGCTTGCACGACGAAGCGATCATTGTCTCCCTTGAATGCGAGGATTCCCTTCATGCGCAGAATGTCCATTCCGAAGTGCTGCGTGATCATCCCGATCCATGGCATGAACCTTTGAGGGTCGAGCGGTTCCTTCATCACCAGCGAAAAACTCGTCACGTGTTCGTCGTGTTCGTGCTCGTGAAACGCGTCGAGAAAGTCCGGCTCGACCTCGAGAATCCGATCGAGGTCAAAGGCGTTCCGATCTAGAATCTTTTCGAGACCGACACTGCAGCGCTCCGTCCCATGGATCGCTGCGGTGGGGTTGATGCGGCGGATGCGCTCCTCCACCTGTTTCTGCTCTTCGGCTGAAACGAGATCGGTCTTGTTAAGGAGAACGATATCGGCGAAGGCGAGTTGTTCCTGCGCCTCATGCGCTTTGCCTAGCTCGCCTAGAAGGTGCTTGGCATCGACAACGGTGATGATGGCGTCCAGCTTGGTCTTTGTGCGCACATCCTCATCGACGAAAAACGTCTGCGCGACTGGCGCGGGATCGGCCAGGCCGGTGGTTTCCACGAGGATCGCGTCGAACCGGTCGCGTCTGCGCATCAGACCTTCGATGATGCGGATCAGATCGCCACGAACCGTGCAGCAGATACATCCGTTGTTCATCTCAAAGACCTCCTCATCAGCATCGACGATCAGATCGTTGTCTATGCCGACTTCGCCGAATTCATTGACGATGACGGCGTATTTCTTGCCATGCTTCTCGGTCAGGATGCGGTTGAGCAACGTGGTTTTCCCGGATCCAAGATAACCGGTAAGCACGGTTACCGGGGTGCGCTCGACAGGCATTGGCATCAATCTTTCCTTCCAAATGATGATCTGGATTCTCAGAGAATTAGGTATCTGCCGTTCAAAGGGTTGCGTTCGCTTCGACAAGGCAGTCAGCGCATAGCCCGCTAAGTTCGAGGCTCACGGCCTCGATCTTAAAACTCTGGCGTCCCGCCCCTTCGGCAAGCCGGCGATCGATGATGTCGTCGCAGAACTCGGCGACCCGGCCGCATCGTTCGCAAATCGCCAGAATTGCTGCCCCCTGACCATGGGCATGCGGGCCGGCGCACAACACGAATGCATTCAGGCTCTCGATTTTGTGGACGGTACCATCCTGGATGAGTTTCTTGACCGCCCGATAGACCTGCACTGGCGATCGGATGCCTTGCGGCCTGATTTCATCGAGGATGTCATACGCGCTGACCGGCTTGCGGGCATGGGAGATGACCTCCAACACCAGCTTTTGGTTCCTCGTTAGCTCGGGTATCTGCCCCACCGTCGCAGTTTGCCCATATGATCGACGAAGCATAGCGGGTCACACTCGTTATAAGATAACATTACGATTCTTTGTTAGCGAACGTAATAACATAACCTATCCACCCGTCAACCACAACGTTCCGGAATGCAACGGCCATATCCCGAACTTTGTTTCCATGCTGCGCACCACGTGCGCACTCTACCTGCGCAACAGGCAATCACTTGACAGCGAACCCGCGGAATTGGCGAACAAGGCAACCTTAGGCGGGTGTTACTCAAAATCCCGTGTAGCAGCCGCCTGCTACCGGCGACCCGAATTTTGGCGCTATGGGATTAGAAATGGCGAACTTCACCGAGGCGGTGTAGAGTTCAGCTCAAAAGAGGAGTAAGCCGTGCTAACGGCGACGCCCAAGCGAATCTGGGAGGATTCATGGTTGAGATCATCTCCAAGCGGGATGGACCGCGGCGCGAGGACGTGCAAGTCAAGAGACTGATCGAGCAAAACCGCTCGACCATCGTTCGCCTTGCCGAGCAGATCAGCGGCGGCGGCTATTCGGCATCCAGGAAGCCGCGCCAGCAACCGAAGGCGGAAGGTTTGATCATCCATGTTGGCGGCAGTGCTGCGCCTGTGGCTGAAGCCAAACCGTCAATCCAGGTCACCATCAACGGCCGCGTGATCTCGAAGGATCAGAACACCGGCCGCCAACTTCATCACATCGGCGATATCCGCAACCGGAGCGGGGACCAGATCTTCGTGCTGGCGACGAAACAGAATGGCTTTTTCTCGCCGGTGGACGAAACCGTCGCCGAAGCACTTGCCGAGTTGGACGGATCCCGCCTTGCGCCCACCTATACCGAAGAACAGCTTGCCGCCGATATCGGCGCGAAACTCGGCATCGACTGATGAGGCAGACGCCCGGGCGTGCTTGTGCACGTCCAATCCGCGTCAGCTTGCGAAACGCGACAGCATACAGAAATAGCATACCCCAATACGTTCTGTGATGGCTGAATGAAACGCGAGATAGGCCCCAATCAGATGAAGATCGATGCTCTTCCGGCGCGTGCGTCAATGGCCGCCGGGCAAATGGTTCTGGGCAACATCGACTATGACGAGCGGGCCACCATGCGCGCCTGGGAAGATTTTCTGGCCGACGCGCCCAAATGCGCCCGCGACGCAGTCCAACCAAGCCACGTCCGCTCCCTCATCCACGATTCCTGGTATCGCAGCGTCACCGGCGGCATCAACGCCCAGGGGATTGAAGCGCCGCTGAGCAGTGATCGCGACGAGATCGAATATCTGACCCGGTCCAATGCAGAACTGCTTGCGGCGGCGCGGCGGTCGTTCGACTCCCTTGGCCAGTTGTTGCAAGGGACAGGCGCGATGCTTGTGCTTGCCGACAGTGACGGCGTGCTGATCGACGCGATCGGCGACAAGAAGACCCTGCACGACGGCATGGATATCCATCTGGGGATCGGCGGCAAATGGAACGAGGACGCCGTCGGCACCAACGGCATCGGCACGGCGCTGTGGACCGGTGAGCCGACTTTCGTTCATGCGGCAGAGCATTTCTGCGCGGGCATCAAATCCTGGACCTGCGCCGGGGCGCCGATCCGCGACCCGCTCGACGGCAAGATTATCGGGGTCGTCGACCTGTCAGGCTATTCGCCGATCTTCCGGCCGCACAACACCGCGCTCGTCGCCGCCACCGCCCGGCAGATCGAAAAAGCGCTCGCCGAACAGCAGCAGGAGCAGCGCACGCGCCTGCTCGAAGCCTTCATTTCCTCGGCCCCTAGCTACCGCCGAAAGGACGGGTTGGTGATCGTCGACCACCGTGGCCGGGCGATCTTCTGCAACAATGTGCCCAACGGCGATACGACGGATATGATGGACGGCCCGATGGAGCCGGGCCGCGGTCGTTGGCTTATGAACCTGCCGGCGTCCGGCTCCGACGCCGATCTTGCCAAGGCGTTGCCGGCGCATCTGCGATCCTGCCACGTTACGCCGCTGAAGCTCGACGGCGACCTTCGCGGCGCAGCTCTGGTGTTCCCCTCCATGCCGGCCGTCTCCAGCGCGATGACAGTAAGCCGGGAGGTTAACAAGCACCTGCAGACAGCCGCGGAGATGATCGTCGGCGAAAGCGAGAAGCTGCTCGCCGCCGTCGATGTCGCCTCCCGCGTGGCGCGGTCGAACGGCGTCACGTCACTGCTCATAGAGGGTGAAACCGGGGTTGGAAAAGAGCTGTTCGCGCGGCTTGTCCATGCCGGCAGCCGGCGCACCGAAAACGATCCGTTCATCGCCATGAATTGTGGGGCGATAACCAAGGAATTGTTCGGCAGCGAATTGTTCGGCCATGTGGCCGGGGCCTTCACCGGAGCCTCGCGTGAGGGCAAGCCGGGCATCTTCGAAATGGCCAATGGCGGCGTGCTGAGTCTTGACGAAATCGGCGAGTTGCCGCTGGAGATTCAGCCATTCCTGTTGCGCGTCCTGGAAGAGCGTGTGGTCCACCGCATCGGCGACTCAAGGGGCCGGCCGGTGGACGTGCGACTGGTTGCCTCGACCAACCGCGACCTCAAGCAGGAAGTGGCGGCCGGGCGCTTCCGCAGTGACCTCTACTACCGGATCGGTGCCGTCTCGATTCAAGTCCCGGCCTTGCGCGAGCGCGGCGACGACATACTTTTGCTGATCGAGCATTTCAACCGCCGAATCGCGGCGCTGGCCGGCAATGAGCCGTTGGAGTTTTCAAACGACGCATTCGACGCGCTGCTCGCCTATCGCTGGCCGGGCAATGTGCGCGAACTGAAGAACCTGGTGGAGCGCCTGCACATACTGGCGCGCGGCAGCACGATCGAGCTCCAGGATCTTCCCGGTGAAATCAATGCGGCCAGCAACAACGCGGCCATCCACAGCGACCATCCCGCAGCCATGCTCGAGGCACCGGTATGCACATTCGAGGATGCCGAACGCCAGGCGATCAAGAACGCGCTGGCGGCAGAGAGCGGCAATCTCAGCAAGGTCGCCGTCAGGCTCGGTATCTCGCGGCCGACGCTTTATCGCAAGCTCGGCCAATACGGCATTCGGCGCGGCTTCCTCTAGAGCGGGATGAGATTAGCTTTGGTCATAGCCTGAGTTTTCGAAGTAGTGTGAGCACTCTGTCGGTGTGACGCGG